>JAZUNA010000045.1:0-14570 GCA_045603905.1 Oxalobacter sp.
GTTTTTCCAATTGGAAGATAGCTTTCAAACCACCGCCCAGATCTTCTGCGCCTTTGAAACCAATACGGCTGTTGACGTTTTCACGCATTTTCAGGTCGCGACCAGTTTCGTTTACATAACCGGTGTCAACTACCCCGTAAATGGTGACATTAGATTGAGCATGTGCTACACCGGCTGCTGCGCCGAGTACAGCTAATGCGATTAATGTTTTTTTCATTTTTCTTCCCTTTAAAGAGTTTATCTAAAGCCTGAAAAATTCTGCCATGACGTGTCCGGATACTAAGCAGAACTAAAGCAAATCCCTATAAGGATCAGGCATCAGCTTATGGTTTCAATTTTATTGGGGGGGGATTGGCGGTCAAGTGACTTTTTGTTTACAAAGAATATTTTTCTTTTTTTGTTGTTTTTTTGTTATTGAATATACGTAAATATTCAACTTTAAATAACATTGAGATTTTTAATTTTTAGGCACATAAAATCTAAATAAATTGAAGTATTAGTTTTAATGCGTGTTCAATGCTTTGTTCACGAATCGTTTTTCTATTGCCTTTGAAAAACTGCTGTTCGGTATGTGTTTGATTGTTACTAGCAACACCAAAACAGACAAGACCAATAGGTTTTGTTGGCGTTTCTCCAGTGGGTCCTGCAATACCTGTTGTTGCAATTGCTATTGTTGCATTGGAATTTTTTAATGCGTTTTTTGCCATCATTTCAGCAACTTCGATACTAACAGCACCATGTTGCTGGATTAATATTTCAGGTACATCTAACGAAGCTGTTTTTGATTCATTGGAATAGGTCACAAACCCACGATCAAACCATTGAGATGATCCAGGAACGTGTGTTATGGCATAAGCAATTCCACCTCCTGTACAAGATTCTGCTGTAACTAATATTTGTTTCTCTTTGAAAAGCTTGTTTCCTACATTAGTTGCAAGTTGAAAGATATCATCCATGAATCTCAAAGTAATAATTCAGGTTAAAAGAAATAATTAATAATATGGAAAGCAATAAGCGCATAAACAGCTGCCAATATGTCATCAAACATGACACCCAGACCTCCTTTTAAACGAGCATCAAATTGACGAATAGGTGGAGGTTTACTCATATCAAAAAGCCTGAATAGAAAAAATGCAATACATTCTGTTGTCCAGGTTGTTGGCATTAAAACCAGTAATACAAGCCAAATGCCAATGATTTCGTCCCAGACCATACTGCCATCATCAGGACTATTTAATGCATTTCCACTTTTTGTACAGGTCCAAATACCTAAAATAAACCCGAGTACGGTAATAACACCCCAGGTTGATTGGGTAAAAAAAGTCGGGTAATTAGCTGTAAGAAAATGAAAAAGTAGCCATCCTAAAAGAGTCCCGGCTGTTCCTGGCACGATTGGAGAAAGACCACTTCCGAATCCTAAAGAAATGAAATGAGCAGGATGAGAAAAAAGAAATTTTAAGTTGGGACGGATTTTTCCTGATACAGTTTCTTTTTTCATCATTTGTTTAAAAAGTGATCAAAGGATTTATTCGAAAAATTTTCTGTTTGCCCTTTAGAATTGATTAAACGCAATCCAGAAGCTTCTTCAATTTGTCCAATTATGGTAACGGGTGTATTTGCTTCAGACGCTGCTTTCAAAATAGCTTCTCTATTGGATGGAGATGCAGTAAAACATAATTCATAATCATCTCCTCCTGCAAGCATACAAAGCATTTGAAATTCACGAGTTTGGTCATAAAGAATTTTACCTTTAGGTAATGCATCAACATTAATCGTTGCACCCACTTTAGATCGATTAAGAATATGAGAAATATCCCCTAATAAACCATCAGATAAGTCTAAAGCAGCATGTGCATATTGACGGATTGCCATACCTAGTTCTACTCGTGGAGTTGGTTTTTGCAGACGTGATATGGCAAAGTCTAAATATTCAGAATCCAAAGAAACTTTACTTTGTAGAAATTCTAACGCAGCTCTTGCATCTCCAATTGAACCAGAAACCCAAATATCATCGCCTGGTTTTGCATGATCTCTTCTTAAAGCAATATTTTTTGGTAGTTCACCAAATACAGTAATACAGATATTTAAAGGTCCTCGAGTAGTGTCTCCACCAATTAATGGGCAATCAAACTGTTCTGCAAGTTCGAAAAGACCATCTGAAAAAGGTTTTAACCAAGCCTCATTTGCTTCTGGTAATGATAGTGCTAATGTAAAGGCGAGTGGTTTTGCTCCCATAGCGGCTAAATCAGATAGATTCACAGCAAGTGATTTATGTCCTAATTGTTTTGGATCTGTATCTGAAAAAAAATGAACACCTGATACAAGCATATCGCATGAAATAGCAATTTGCGTATGAGCTTGGGGTGTGATTAAAGCACAATCATCTCCAATTCCTAAAGTAACAGAAGGTGTTGGTCGGGTAAAAAAACGAGCAATGAGATTAAATTCAGAAGGCATATGATTGACCAAATATGGAATTTAAATGATATTTACAATGAGTATCATAAGAATTAAATCTTACCCAAGATAGGATTCATTTAATGTATATGTTGGTAGAGCAGTTTACAATACCTATTTTTTGATTCTATGCAGAAAGTTTTAATTTACATGTGTTATTTTTTTTAATAACGTTGTTTTATATTCGCACTAAGCATATTAGTAATTAAGAATTTCATTTATGGCTTCTGAGTCTTCGTTAATTGAGTATATCGGTGCTGCATTATTTTTACTGGCAGTATTACATACTTTTTCAACCAAGTTTTTTATTCGTTTGGCGCATAAGGAAACCAGACACGCTGGACTATTTCATTTGCTTGGGGAAGTGGAAGTTGTATTTGGTTTTTGGGCATTTATTTTGTTGGCATTTATTGCTGTTTTTAACGGATCAACTTCAGCTGTGTCATATATTGATACTCAAAATTTTACAGAACCATTGTTTGTTTTTGTTATTCTGGTTATTGCCGGAACGCATCCTGTTTTACAAGCAGCACGTTTTTTTATCAATGTCTTGGATCGTTTGATTCCTTTGCCCAAAAATATTAGTTATTTTTTCTTACTGTTAGCGGTTGTTCCTCTTTTAGGTTCTTTTATTACAGAACCAGCTGCAATGACATTAGCTGCGATTATGTTGCGTGATCGCTATCTTTCTCGTCCTGTTCCAGAAAGAATGAAGTATTTAGCTTTGGCTGTTTTATTGGTTAATGTCTCTATTGGAGGTGTTTTAACACCTTATGCAGCTCCTCCTGTTTTAATGGTTGCAGAGAAATGGGGGTGGGATATGAGTTTCATGTTGTATACATTTGGATGGAAATCCGTACTAGCTGTATTTATTAATGCCGCTATTGTGACTTGGATTTTTAGACGAGTTTTGTTACGGATGGACGATATTGAAGAAGAGACAGAAATAAAAAAAGTTCCTCACATAGTGATGGGAATCCATCTTGTTTTTTTATTTGGTGTTGTTGTATTTAGTCATCATCCTGCTGTGTTTTTAGGCTTGTTTCTCTTTTTCTTAGGATATACAGAGGCGTATAAAAGGTATCAAACTCCTCTTATGTTAAGGGAGGGTTTGTTAGTTGCATTTTTCCTTGCGGGACTTGTTGTTTTGGGAGGTATGCAAAAATGGTGGTTACAACCTGTTTTAGCTGGACTGGATTCTGTTGTTTTGTTCTTGGGGGCTACATTATTAACAGCAGTTACAGATAATGCGGCGCTTACTTATCTGGGATCTTTGGTTGAAGGATTATCTGATGTAAATAAATATGCATTGGTTGCAGGCGCAGTAACTGGTGGGGGACTTACTGTTATTGCAAATGCGCCGAATCCAGCTGGTTTTTCTATTTTAAAAGGTTCATTTGAACAGGAATCAATTAATCCTTTTACAATATCCCTTTCTGCCTTAATTCCAACAATAATAGCGGCATGTTGTTTCTTTTTTTTATAATTAATTGAAGGTATGTTTCTTTTATATTAAGAGGTTTAAAAAAAGAGAAATTTTTTTTGCATGGAATAAATAGTGTACTCTGCTATTAAGAGTTTTGGGTTGTATTGAAAATATGCCTTTCTTCATACGATACCAAAAGAGTATAATTAGGATATGCATATAAATGATACTCAACTTGAATCGCTAAAGACTCCTCCTCACTCAATTGAAGCAGAACAGTCTGTCTTGGGTGGACTGCTTTTAGACAATGCCGCCTATGATCAGATAGCTGATTTTCTTTCAGAAAATGATTTTTATCGTTTTGATCACAGACTGATTTATCAACACATATCGAATTTGATAGCTTCTGCTAAACCAGCAGATGTGATTACTGTTTATGAGTCTTTATCTAGTATTGGAAAAGCAGATGAAGTTGGTGGATTGTCTTATATAAATGCATTAGCACAGAATACACCTTCGACAGCGAATATTAGGCATTATGCACAAATTGTGCGTGATCGCAGTGTTTTGCGTAAGCTGATAACGGTGTCTGATGAGATATCAAGTTCTGCTTTTAATTCAAAAGGAAAAGAAGTCAAAAAAATATTGGATGAAGCAGAAGCTCAAATTTTTTCTATTGCGGAAACCGGTTCTCGTGGAACCCAGGGATTTCAAGGAATTCACTCGTTGTCAGAACAAGTTGTTGCTAGAGTTCAGGACTTATTCAGTCGAGAAAATAAAAATGATGTGACAGGAATTCCGACAGGATTTATTGATTTGGATCGTAAAACATCAGGATTGCAACCGGGAGATCTCATCATAGTTGCTGGAAGACCTTCGATGGGTAAAACGGCGTTTTCACTCAATATTGGTGAAAATGTAGCGATTGAAAATGGTCTTCCTGTTGCCGTTTTTTCGATGGAAATGAGTGGAGTTCAATTAGCAACAAGGATAATAGGATCAGTTGGTAGATTAGATCAGCAAAAGTTGAGAACAGGTCAATTTTCTGAAGAGGATTGGCATAAATTAAGTGATGCGGTAGAAAGAATTAAAGATGCTCAATTACATATAGATGAGACGCCCGCACTAACGATAGATGGTTTAAGATCAAGAGCAAGACGATTAGCTCGGCAGTGTGGTCAATTAGGATTGGTTATTGTTGATTATCTTCAATTAATGTCTGCAAATGGGGTTGGTGAAAACCGAGCAACAGAAATTGGAGAAATTTCAAGAGGTTTAAAAGCGTTAGCGAAAGAATTATCTTGTCCAGTAATTGCCTTATCCCAGTTAAATAGAGAACTTGAAAAACGTCCGGACAAAAGACCAAAAATGGCAGATTTGCGTGAATCAGGTTCAATTGAGCAAGATGCGGATTTAATATTATTTATATATAGAGATGAGGTATATAACGAAAATTCAGCAGACAAAGGAATTGCTGAAATTATTATAGCGAAGCAAAGGAATGGCCCGATAGGAGATGTAAGATTAACATTTAGAGGGCAGTATACGCGCTTTGAAAATCATATGAGCATATAGTAGTGATAAATTGTTCAATTAATTAAAAGTGAAAGAAAGTTATGTTTGGACGTTTCATGCCAAAAGAAGGCAGGTTTTTTGATCTGTTTAATCAGCATGCGGAGTTATGTGTTAAGGGTGCCCGTGAATTAGTTGAATTAATGAATAATTTTAATAACCTTGAAAGACGTTTGCGATCTATTGAGGGGATTGAGAAGCAAGCTGATAAGGTAACTTATATGACAGTTGGGGTGCTTCAAAAAACATTTATTACTCCAATTGATCGAGAAGATATTCATCGGTTGATTACAAAAATGGATGATGTGCTTGATATGATGGAAGATGCTGCTCAAACAGTTTCTCTTTATGATATACAAGTCGTTACACCAGAGGCTCAACGTCTTGCTGAAATTTGTTTGGCTTGTACGGAAAAGGTAAAAGAAGCGGTTGCTCTATTGCATAATATGAATAATGCTCGCCAGATATTGGATATTTGTGAAGAGATAGATCGTTTGGAAACAGATGCGGATCATATTATGCATGCAGCTATTTCAAAACTCTTTAGAGAAGAGCCAGATGTCCGTAATTTAATCAAATTGAAGGCAATGTACGAGTTCCTAGAAAACGTAACGGATCTTTGTGAAGATGTTGCTAATATTATCGAGAGTGTTGTTGTAGAAAATGCATGAGCATGAAATAAACACTGTTGTTTTATTGCTTGATATCTATTAATTTTTTATTGATTAAAAACTCATGCCAACTCTTCATTTCAGTATTTATATTCTGATTTTTTTGGTTGCACTTGCACTCATTTTTGACTTTATGAATGGGTTTCACGATGCGGCTAATGCTATTGCAACAGTTGTTTCAACCGGTGTGTTAAGACCACATACGGCGGTTGCAATGGCAGCATTATCTAATTGCATAGCAATTTTTATTTTTGATTTACACGTTGCAGCAACAGTTGGAAAAGGAACAGTCGATCCTGCAGTTATCGATCACTATGTTGTTTTTGGGGCCTTAGTTGGTGCGATAGCGTGGAATGTGATTACTTGGTATTACGGTATTCCTTCTTCTTCATCTCATGCATTAATTGGTGGTTTGGTTGGTGCTGCAATTGCTAAATCAGGGGCTGGGTCATTAATCGCATCCGGCTTATTGAAAACCATTGCATTTATTGTGATATCACCTCTCTTGGGATTTTTATTAGGCTCACTGATGATGCTTATTGTGTCGTGGGTTTTTGTACGATCGTCTTCGCGTAGCGTAGATAAGTGGTTTCGTCGTTTGCAATTATTATCGGCATCTCTATATAGTTTAGGGCATGGCGGTAATGATGCTCAAAAGACAATGGGTATTATTTGGATGCTTTTAATTGCAGCAGGAGCAACATCGGCAGAAGATAAATTACCTTTGTGGGTGGTTATCAGTTGCTATGCGGCAATTGGAGGAGGAACACTGTTTGGTGGCTGGCGTATTGTAAAGACAATGGGAGAAAAAATTACAAAATTGAAACCGGTCGGTGGTTTTTGTGCTGAAACGGGTGGTGCGCTTACATTGTTTTTTGCAACAGCATTAGGGATTCCTGTCTCGACAACTCATACAATTACGGGGGCAATTGTAGGAGTTGGTTCATCTAAAAAAATGTCAGCAGTGCGTTGGGGCGTAGCAGGAAGTATCGTTTGGGCCTGGATACTTACCATTCCAGCATCTGCATTTATTGCTGCTGTTGCGTGGTGGTTTGGAACGTTAATTTTATAAAGGTGGATCATCCTTTTTGCTATCTCGTTTGTTGGCAGTGATAGAACTATAAAGAGATGCAATAATTAGGAAGGCACCGAACAGACCTGTAACAGCTTCGGGAATATGTACATTTACACCAATCATCATGAGCATGGCCAAAGTACCAATAGCCCAAAAAGCGCCATGCTCTAAGTAGCGGTATTGGTTTAAAGTTCCTTTTTCTACTAAAAGAATAGTAAAACTTCTAACAAACATAGCACCTGCACCTAAGCCTAGTGCAATAATAAAGAGATTATTTGTTAATGCAAAAGCGCCTAGTACACCATCAAATGAAAAGCTGGCATCAATTAATTCTAGGTATAAAAAACCACCCACTCCCTGTTTAACGACATGCTGTCCTACCTCTTCATCATTTGGACTAATTAAAGAAGCAATTCCTTTAGTCAAAATGAAGGTAACAACACCCCACATGCCTGCAAGTATAAATTCATTACGGTGTGTTTGAGGAAGAACAAAGGAAGTTGCCATAATCACTAGAAGTGCAATAGCTGCTTCAATAGCTTCCATTTTTCCTAAACGAGTTAATGGTTTTTCAATAAAAAACAACCAATGTTCTTCTTTATGTTCAGCAACAAAAAAGTTGAAAAATACCATTAATAGAAATGCACCACCAAAAGCTGCAACTTGATGGTGGGCAGAAGACATAATTCTGGAATATTCATCTGGACGATGAATAGCTAGTTCAAGAGCATGAATAGGACCGATATCACCGACAATACCAACGATAAGTAAAGGGAAAATCAGTCGCATAAGAAAAACAGCAACTAAAATGCCCCACAAAAGAAAACGTTTTCTCCAAACTTCATTCCAATGATTTAAAATACCAGCATTCACAACAGCATTGTCAAATGACAATGCAACTTCTAAAACCGTTAAAAAGGTAACGGTTAAAATTGCACCAATTCCGCCAAGAAAAAAAGCACAAATGATAGCAATAGCGCTGATAATAAAAGAACCTGTAAAGTAAGAAAGTGAAGATTTCATACTTGAACCTTTATTACCAGAACTAAAGTTTTATCTTGAACATGATACGGTTTTAGATAATGCCTATCGTCTAGAGAACTAAGTTGCGAGAAAAGATTTTTTAATATACAAAGGCATCGTAACATGCGGAATAGATTTCGCTTTTGATAAAACTCGACCAACTGCTTTTGAAATGCGGCTTGAAGCAATATCAATGGCACTTGTTATATCGGAACCCAGACCAGTCACAACAATAGGAGACATTCCAAATAATTTCACGCGAATTAGACAGCGCTTATCTGCTCCATTACGTGAACCATTTAAATCGGATAATCTAATTGTAATATCATCTAGGTGATTTTTTGTTCGGGACAATATTGCACCAAGCCGTTCCGTAATATGATTTTTTAACGATTCACTGGCTTTTAATCCTTTAGCAATGATGATTGGTGTCATATTTCCTCCTGTAACTACATATCATTTTATTTTACTTGTTAAAATAAAATTAAAAAAGAGAAGAAAATAGTAGTGTTACTTCGAAAAAATTGAACAATGATTGGTCATAATTTGAATTTTAGACATCTTTATTATTTTTGGGTTGTTGCAAAAGAAGGGGGGATAGCAAAAGCCGCTCGGAGACTGGGTGTTGCTGTTCAAACGATTAGCATGCAATTAGGGCTTTTGGAAAAATCTCTTGGAAAAACTTTATTTGCTCCGCAAGGGCGTCGTATTGCTTTAACAGAAGCAGGTAGGCTCGCTTTGGGTTATGCGGATCAGATTTTTATGTTGGGAGAGCAACTGCAAGAAGCAGTTTCTAATGATGGAAAAGAACCTAGTATGCGTCTTGTTGTTGGTCTTTCAGATTCATTACCTAAATTAATTGCTTATCGACTTTTGGAGTCGGTTTTTCAGTTAAATCAACATGTTCGAATAGAGTGCTATGACGGCGAATTTGAGACACTATTGGCAGATTTGGCTTTACATCGATTAGATGTTGTTTTAACGGATCGTCCTGTTAATCCAGGTACAAGTTTAAGGTTGTTTAGTCATGAATTAGGAAATTATCAAGTTGGTTTTTTTGGAAAAGAAAATTTTGCTAACGAATATAAACAAAGTTTTCCTAATAATTTTCATAATGTACCTGTTTTACTACCAACTAGAAATAATATGTTAAGGATTCGATTAGATCAGTGGTTTGAGGTTAACAGATTGCGTCCTAATATTGTTGGAGAGTTCGAAGATAGCGCATTATTAACGACTTTTGGACGTAGTGGGTTAGGTGTGTTTCCAGCGCCTATTGTATTGGCAAAAGAAATTAAGGAACAATTTAATTCTATTTTAATTGGCGAATTAAATGATGTTCGGGAGCACTATTATGCAGTGTCAGCAGAATTAAAAATTCGCCATCCTGCAGTACAGGCAATTTTATCTACAAAATATGACAATATTGATAAAGCTTATTAAGGAAGCTTATTTGCAAGAGAAATAAACTGTTCAACAGAAATATCTTCTGGTCGCTTTGACGGATCAATACCAGAATCGATAAGGTCATTTTCATGAAATAAAGGTGCAAGGGTATTGCGTAGAATTTTTCGACGTTGAGAAAATGCTTGGGTAACGGTTTTTTCTAGTTTTTGAATATCGCATTCTATGGGTTGTGAATGGGGGACCATTCTTACAATTGCAGAGTCAACTTTAGGTTGCGGTGTAAAAGCAGATGGAGGAACAACAAAAAGCATTTCAAGATGGTATTGCCACTGTAACATAATCGATAAACGACCATAAGTTTTACTACCAGGTTCGGCAACCATACGTTCGACAACCTCTTTTTGTAACATAAAATGCTGATCTTTTACTTTTTGAGAAAAAGGCATTAAATGAAAAAGAAGAGGTGTTGAGATGTTATATGGCAGGTTTCCTACAATACGTATTTTCTCGTTTGTTTCATTTAAAATTTTTTGAAAATCAAATTTTAGGACATCTCCTTGATGAATAACAAGTTCATGAGAAGTTGTGTTTTTTTTGAGATTTGCAGCTAGATCTCTATCTAATTCGATGACATGCAATAAAGGCAGAAAAGGAAGTAATCGATAAGTTAAAGCCCCTAAGCCTGGGCCAATTTCAACCATGAGATCTGTTTTTTGAGGAGCGATAGCGTTAATTATCATTTCCAAGATGGCATTATCTTTTAAGAAATTCTGACCAAAACGCTTTCTAGGAATGTGTTTCATTGTTATTTATTAAATCGAATTTTTTTTCGTGAAGCCATATCCGCAGCAATTCGAATCGCTTCTAACATACTTCCATAATCAGCTTTGCCAACCCCGGATTGTGCAACATCTAATGCTGTACCATGATCAACAGAGGTACGGATAATAGGTAAACCTAGAGTGATGTTAACACCATGCCCAAATGTAGCGTATTTGAGAACGGGAAGACCTTGATCATGATACATCACTAAAAAACAGTCCGCATGATTAAGATGATTAGGCAAAAATAGAGTATCGGCAGGAAAGGGACCTGTAACATGGATACCTTGTTGTTGAGCAATTTGAATTGCTGGTGTAATAGTATCAATTTCCTCTGTTCCTAAATAACCATTTTCTCCAGCATGCGGATTTAAACCGCTGACCAAAATATGCGGTTGCTGTATTCCAAATTTTTGTCGTAATTCTTGATGCAAAATATGAATAATTCTGATTAATGATTCTTGATTAAGAGCTTTAGAAATATCTTTTAAAGGCAGGTGTGTTGTTGCTAAAGCAACTCTTAAAAAAGATGACTGATCATGAAAACGAATTTTTCCAGCCAACAACATAACGACTTGATCTGTTTGCAGGCTATGAGCAAGATATTCTGTATGACCTGTAAAAGGAATTCCTGCCGAATTGATAATACTTTTTTGTACTGGAGCGGTTACTATGGCATCAAAATGATTTTTAACTGTTCCATCAATTGCAATATCTAGCCAATTTAAAACAGATTGCGCATTTTCTGAATCTAAATATCCTGGGGTAACAGCTTTTGCTAAAGGACTATTTATTACTAACAAAGAATCTTTTCGGTTAAGTTGTCGGATATTTGGAATGGATTCGGGTGTTAAAGTATCTAATATGATGTCAGTATTGATTTCCGATGCTAAGTTTTGTAGTAAAGGCGAATCCCCAATTAAAACAATTGATATTTCTTTTCTTAGTTCCCAAGCTGCACGTAAAGCTATTTCTGGACCAATACCAGAAGGTTCGCCTAATGTAATAGCTATAACGGGTTGTATCATGATATTTAAATTATTGCTCTATTTCAAACCGATATTCAACGTAAGCACGATCGCGTAATTGACGTAACCACTCTTCTGTCGCTTCTTCAATTTTTCTTTCTTTCAGTGCTTGTTTAGCAGCAATTCGCTTTCTTTCCATAGATGCGTCTTCAATTTTTCGTTCAAGAACTTCTATAAGATGAAAACCAAATTGAGTTTCTATAGGGTCACTAATTTCACCGGGTTTTAATGACATTAATGCTTTTTCAAATTCAGGCACCGTATCACCAGGGTATATCCAACCTAAATCGCCACCTCTACTAGCAGAATTATCATTGGAATATAAACGCGCAAGTTCTTCAAAAGTAGCTGCTTTGTTAACTAGCCTTTCTTTTAATTCAACTAATTTATGTCGAGCTTCATCTGCCGAAACAAGCTGATTAACTTTTATTAAGATGTGTCTCGCATGAATTTGTTGAATTGCACCATCCATAGGGAGCGCTTTTCTATTTGATGGCATTTGTGGCGCTGTATTTTTTTGTGTTTGACGTCTATCGAGCACTTTTAAAATATGAAAACCATTAGCACTTTTTAAAATGCCGGTTGTTTCACCTATTTTTAAATTATTAGTCGCTTCAAGAAAAAGAGCAGGAATACGATCTAAACTACGCCAGCCCATATCTCCACCATTCAAACCTTCTTCGCCATCAGAAAAGGTTGCTGCATTTTGCTTAAAGCTTCCCCCTTCGCGTAGATTTTGAATAACATGTTCAGCACGATCACGACGACCAGCAATTTGTTCTGGAGAAGCATTTTCAGGAATACGGATAAGAATATGGCCTAGACGAATTTCTTGTCCTGAATCAATTGCTTCTGCAGTTGTAGAACTGTTTTGTTGAATACCTAAAAGATGATCAACTTCAGAATCGCTGATTTCAATTTTACTGACAACATCAATATCTCGTAGACGTTGACGGGTAATATCATTTCGAACATTTTCTCTAAAAGTTGCCATTGAGAGACCGTCAGCATTTAATTTTTTTTCAAATTCTTCGAGTGTTGCGTTATTTTGCTCTGCAATCATGGCAATAATAGAATCAAGTTGTCTATCATCAACATGAATACCTCTTTCTTTTGCCATTTGAATTTGGACACTTTCAACAATCATTCGCTCAAGTACTTGTCGTTCAAGTTCTGTTCGAGGAGGATGGATGTCTTGCCGCTTTAATTGCGCTTCTATCATGTTGACGCGATCATTTAGTTCTTTTTTAGTAATAACATCTTTGTTGACGATAACTATGATGGAATCTACTTTTATTTGCGGTGCAGATTTTTGTATGGAAATAGGCTGTCCTTGACTAGAAGAGATAGTGAAAAGAAATGTAACAACAGTAAAAAGAAATAAATGCAGAAAGATTTTTAATTTCGAATGTGAAGCGTACATAATGCTATTCTTTCGTAGAAAGTAATTCACGTTTCTTATTCATCATCGTAAGAGGATATTGATCGGTAACCTGGAATACCTCTTCTCAATGATTCTATTGGGTTTGAACCTAATTTAGACATTCCTTTTAATTCTAACTGAAAGAAGAAAGCAGTATTTGATTCTGTTGAAGATGTGGCATATCGTTGTGCAACAAATCGACTAATCCAGCAATCTGCATTATATTCAAGTCCAAAAAGACTTTCGATTGTTTTGCTATCTGGTAAGGAATAACTAAGTTGGCCAACAGCATACCAACGTTTTCCTAATGGCCACTGTCCTGATACATTAATTTGATCAATAGAATTGCCATACTCATCTACAGAGTCTTTCAGGTAACGATACTCGGCATTCAATACTTTTCTATCAGCGGGACGCCATTGTAAGCTATAGTTGGCACTTTGGGTACGTCGTGTACTTTGATTATATTGAATAGATGTATCTACAGCTAATTTTGGGGTCAATAAACCGCTTGCCATAAGTAATAAATCTGAACGATTTTCGTTTTGATTGTTGTTACGATTTTCCGCTAGAGAATAAAGAGAAACTCGTTGATCAGAAAAATAATAGCGTTGACCAACTGTGAAACGCATTCGCTCCATGCCAGACTCTTCGATAAAACGAGATGTAATAGCCGCTGTTAGATTATTTGCGTCAGCAATTCTGTCTTCACCGACAAATCGATTTTCTTCAAAAAGTTGGGTATAACCAAAACTAGGTTCACCTGAGTCAAAGACAGGATATTTGTTTTGGTTCTTGTATGGAGTATAGACATAAAAGAGTCTAGGTTCTAATGTTTGAGTCATTCCTGATCCGAATAAAGAGGAATCTCGTTCAAAAATGAGACCGCCGTCTAAAGAAAATGTAGGAATGGTTCTGGACATAGTGCGGTCTTGATCAGGGTATAAATTGATATCATCTAAGCTATAACGTGCATAATGCAAAGATGCTTTCGGTGTCAGAAAATATCCGCTTGATACAATTGGGAAAGATATTTCAGGTTTGACAACATACCTATCACCTCGTTGTCTATCCCAAAGTTCATCATCAGAAAGCCAAAAACGGGTATATTCAAATTCTGTAGTTAAACTTAAGCCATTAATATCATATGCATGTGCATGGATATTAAGATATGGAAGTCGGTCATAACTTGGAATAATCGGAGATTCCTCATCTTGTAAAACTTGGTAACGACTTGCTCCTGCTGTTATATCAACATAATTTGCGCTATAGGATAAATAGCCTTCTTGCAATAAAAGACGGTTACCACGAGTCAATTGATTTGAAAAATCATCTGGATAATCATCATCGGAGACTTTATTAAAATCCCATCTGTATAGCCAGCCAGGTGCGAAATAGTGTTCATGTTCGGATGAGATAGCATAACGTTTTCGGTCAGCATCTTTGTCTTTATGCATGTACTCAACAGAAGTCTCTCCTTCATAGGTGTGACCTAAATAGCGAACTTCAGCGCCAGATTGAAAACCTCTTTTTGCAATATATTTAGGGAAAATAGTTAAATCATAATTGGGCGCTAAATTAAAGTAATGAGGCACCATAATTTCCATACCGCCTTTAGAAGTCGCTCCTATAGTAGGAGGTAAGAAACCAGACTTTCTTTTTCCACT
>JAZUNA010000046.1:0-84809 GCA_045603905.1 Oxalobacter sp.
TGCTTTGTTATTTGCTATATAAAGAGAGTTTCTTTGCGAAGTAACTCTCTTTTTTTATTTGTCATTTTCCTAAAAAATTTTTTTAACGAAAACAATCATAATTTTTGGGGCAATTGGAAGAAATAAGGAAAAAAACGACCGCTTACCCAAACTTTCAATAATGCTTTCTTATAGTACGATAACCTCATCAAAAAGTTTGGTTAAGGAAAGGTATGGCAGATATTAGTAACATTTCAGCGGTACAGCATGATAATGTCGATAAGCAAAATTTTCCGATTAAAACTATTTCGACTGAAATTTTTGATCAGTTGATGCTAGACCAAATTGCTGAGCAGGGCATCAAAGAAAATCAAGTTGAGTTATCAAGCGATATGGATAATGATCGTCATATAGATGCATTTATTCAACAAGCTTTTTCTTCTGCTCCAGAAACAGAAAAAAGAATATGGGCTAAGATGAAAGAAGAATTAGGTATCTAATTTGTAGAGATTACTTAAAAGCAGAAAAGTTTTGAATGCTTTTCTGCTTTTTATTTTTTGAGATGCTTATGGATGTTTAAATATCCATTACATTTGTCCAAGGTAACAAAAATTCTCGTTCTGCCGGTTTCCCTTTAAATAAGTGACTTGCTGCAACAAGCGGCATCCATTTCTGAACATATTGTTTATCACAACCTGTTTTCTTGCAGAACAAATCCAAATATTTTTCAGCTTGCGTATTTTGTCCTGCCAACTTAAACCATAAATAGGTTCTGGCGGCATCAGCACTGGCATTACCTTGAGTTGCATGGGACCAGTCAACAACGTAAGCATCGCCTGAATCTGTGATGATAACGTTACTGAGATTCATATCGCCGTGACATAACTTGTAATTCTTTGGAAGGCTGCCAAGTCTTGTGTGTAATTCAAATTGTGATGTTTGACTTAAGTTTGAAAGGCTGATTCTTTCATACATTTTTTCAGTCAGATGTCTCAATTTCATGGATGAGTAGTTGTGCATGGAAAGTTGAACATCTACCATGCGTTCTAAATACAGATCCGCGTTTTTAGGATCTTCGGTTATACGTTGAGCAAGTGTTTTGCCTTCAATATACTGCATGATAATGGCCCATTTTCCATCAATTTTATTGACGCCTTCCAGTTTTGGTATGGGGAATCCGGTTTCTTCTACCATGGCATGGTTATGGGCTTCATTAAAGATATCTGCTATGGAATATCCTTCATTAAAGAGTTTGATAGCGAGATTTCCATCTCGATAAATTGTTTTGTTAGGGCGAATAGCAATTATGGAATCTGGATTCATTGATTTTTCTCCCTGCCATAATAGGAATTAAGATACATTTGCTTAATTTCACTTAATAGTGGATAACGAGGATTAGCTCCCGTGCATTGATCATCAAAAGCTTCTATCGTCATTTCGTCTAATTTTTCAAGAAAATCTTTTTCATCAATACCATACTCACGAATTGTTTTTTTGATGCCGAGTTGGTCTTTTAAATTGTTAATAGTGTCAATGAGGCTTTCTAATTTTTCTTGATCGGTTTTCCCTTCTAAACTAAGTGCATCTGCAATTTCTGCGTAACGAGCAAGTGTATTAGGATAAGAATATTGGGAAAAAGTAGCCATGCATGTTGGTGATTCCGAAGCATTAAAACGGATAACTTCTTCTATCATTAAAGAATTAGCTAAACCATGTGGAAGATTATGGAAAGCACCAAGTTTGTGTGCCATTGAATGACATACACCTAGGTATGCATTGGCAAATGCCATTCCTGCCATTGTTGCCGCATTTGCTGTTTTTTCTCTAGCTAAATAGTCATTATGTCCATTTTCATAGGCTTGAGGTAAATATGTAAACAGAAGTTTTAATGCGCCAATCGCCAAACTGTCTGTGTAATCGGTTGCGACAACAGAAGCATATGCTTCTAAAGCATGTGTCATTGCATCTAAGCCCGCAATAGCAGTTAACTCTTGAGGAGCACTCATCATAAGATTTGTGTCGATGATAGCCATATTGGGTAATAACTCGTAATCAGCTAAAGGATATTTGATGCCTGTTTTTTCGTCAGTGATAACTGCAAAAGGCGTTACTTCAGATCCCGTACCTGATGTTGTAGGAATTGCTATAAAGTAGGCTTTTTCCCCCATTTTTGGGAAAGTGTAGATGCGTTTTCTGATATCGATGAAACGCATTGCCATATCGTGAAAATCCGTATCAGGATACTCATAAAGTACCCACATAATTTTTGCCGCATCAATCGCAGAACCGCCACCAAAAGCAATAATGCAATCAGGCTTGAAGTCCATCATTTGTTTAGCGCCTTTCTGAGCGCAAGCAAGTGTTGGATCGGGGTCTACATCAAAGAATGTGGTATGCGTGATGTCTAATTCATTTAGTTTAGAAACGAGATTTTTGGTATATCCGTTTTGATACAGGAAATTATCTGTGACGATAAAAACTCTTTTCTTGTTTAAAGGACTTTTAAGTTCGTTTAAAGCAATTGGTAAGCAACCTGTTTTTGTGTAGATTTTTTCTGGCGTACGAAATCCGAGCATATTTTCTCTCCTTTCGACGACGGTTTTGATATTGATTAAATGATTAACGCCGACATTTTCACTAATCGAATTTTTTCCCCATGAACCACATCCCAAAGTGAGGGATGGAGTTAATTTGAAGTTATATAAATCACCAATAGCACCTTGACTGGATGGGGAATTTACCAGAACACGACAGGTTTTCATTCGAGAAGAAAATTGTTCTATTTTGCTTTGAGCAGAAATAGGGTTAAGAAATATAGATGCGGTATGTCCAAGTCCACCATCCTCAACTAATTGTTCTGCTTTTGTTAATGCATCATCAAAAGATTCCGCTTTATACATGGCAAGTATAGGAGACAATTTTTCATGGGCTAGTTCTTCTGATAAAAAAGTACTTGTTACTTCACCAATTAAAATTTTTGTTGTGTCAGGTACTTGAATATTAGCCATTTCAGCTATTTTGAAAGCAGGCTGCCCCACAATTTGAGAATTAAGTGAGCCATTAATAAGTATAAGTTTACGTATTTTTTCGAGCTCATCAGGAGATAGAAAGTGACAATTTCTATATGCAAATTCTTTTTTTACATCTTCATAAATATTTTCTAAAACGATGACGGATTGTTCTGAAGCGCAAATGACCCCATTATCAAACGTTTTTGAATGGATAATAGAGTTAACAGCAAGACGAATGTCAGCAGTATCGTCAATGACAGCGGGGACATTACCAGCACCTACACCAATTGCTGGAGTGCCAGAAGAGTAAGCCGCTTTGACCATGCCGGGACCACCTGTTGCTAAAACCGTATCAGACTCTTGCATAACAAGATTTGTTAGCTCAAGTGTTGGTGTATCAATCCAACTAATGATGTTTTGAGGAGCGCCAGCTTTTATAATTGCTTCAAGAATAATTTTTGCAGCGGCTATTGTGCTGTTTTTAGCTCGTGGATGTGGACAAATAACAATACCATTGCGAGTTTTTAAAGAAATTAATATTTTGAATATTGCCGTAGAAGTCGGATTTGTACTTGGAATGACGGCAGCAATAACTCCTAATGGTTCAGCATATTTTTTTATGCCTTGAGTAACATCTTCTTCAATAAGTCCACAAGTTTTTGTGTCTTTGTATGCGTTATACACGAATTCACTTGCAAAGTGATTTTTGATGACTTTGTCTTCAAATTTTCCCATACCTGTTTCTTCTACTGCCATTTTGGCTAGGGGTATTCGTGCGGAAGCGGCAGCTACTGCTGCTGCTCGAAAAATTTGATCGACTTGTGTTTGAGAATAGGTTGCAAAAATTTTTTGGGCAGCTTTTGTTAATGCAAGTGATGCACACAAACTACTTGTATCATCTACTATTTTGTACGGCGTAGGCATATATTATCTCCTTCACCTAAGTTAAATGCATTAGAGAAAAATACTCTTAAAGGATACTATCCAGAACTGAAGAATTTTTCAACAAGTTGTTTTTATTGTTATTTTATACATTATAAAAATATAGTTTTTGTTAACAATAAAGGTATGCTTATTATTTAAAACTTTTACGGTACAAAAAGATCCAAATAATTTTAATAACAAATATGGATTAGTTATAGAACAACTGTTTCAAATCTATTTGAATTTTTATTTTAATCTTTGCTAGTTTCTTAAAGACTCTTTTTGTTTAAATCTTGGCAAGAAAGTTTCTCTCAACTAGAGTTATGCCTATTTAATAAATATTTCATTTAAAAATCATGAACCAACTATCAGGAAAGCATGTTTTCTTGCTCGTTTTGTTGACGTTGTTTTGGGGATTAAACTGGCCGGTAATGAAATTTGGCGTATCTAGTGTCCCTCCGTTAACTTTTCGGGTATGGGGATTATGGCTAGCCCTTCCTATGATGTGGTTGGTTGGACGTTATCAACAACAATCATTTCGATTAAATAAAAAAGAATTTCTCTCAGTTGTTTCTTTATCGATTCCTAATGTCTTGGTATGTCAAGGATTAATGATATTAGGAGTTAAATTGCTTTCATCAGGTAGAGCAGCCATATTGTGCTATACGATGCCTGTATGGGCAGTGATTATTGGCGTACTTTTTTATCAGGAAAAGTTGACTTTACGCTATATTGTTGGCGTTCTTTTTGCTACGGCAGGTGCGTTGCTTCTCATGGTAACTGATGCCTCTCTTTTTGGCGAGGCAAAAACTGGTGCAGTATTAACGCTTGCAGCAGCTGCGGTTTGGGCATATGGAACAATTAAATTAAAAAGAAGTACTACTCCTTTGCATACAACTGTATTGACGTTTTGGATGCTATTTTTGGGTTCAATGGGAATGGCTATTTTTGCAATTATATTTGAATTCCCTCAATGGACTTGGCCCAATTCTCTTGAATGGGCTGCTATTTTTTATAATGCGATTTTTGTTTTTGTTATTTCAGCAACAATATGGAATGGCATAGCAAGAAATTTACCGCCGGTAGCATCAAGCCTATCAATTATGATGGTTCCTGTAATAGGGTTGTTTTCTAGTATGCTCATGTTAAATGAGTTACCTACATGGCAAGATTACCTTGCGATGATATTGATACTCGCTTCAATGGCCGTGGTTTTATTGCGAAAATCTAAGGCGGCTTAATTTTTAATTATTTTGAAAAAATTAAGCATCATCAGATTTTTCTGGTAAATGCAAACAAGGACAAGGACCACAAAAACAAACACCTTTTCCTTCACAATAAATACAGTCTGGATCAGGAATAAATTGATCCTTTTTTTCAGATTCTTGCTTGATATTATCAAATTCTTTATTCATTGCTCATTCCTATCTTCAGTTGTTTTTTAAGCTTATTGATACTATAGGAGTATATATAGATATTTTGAGTGTGCGGAACAAGATGAGAAGTAGTTTATAAAATGTAACCTTTTTAAAGTTTTTCATATGATTTTTTTGTTCATTTTATGTAAAAACATTTGATTAACGTAACTTGATAATCGATTTTCTTTTATCATGATAGGTTTTCTAAAAATGGTTTTGAATTTCAGGAGAGGTATATGGCTCGTGCAGAATGGGGCTCACGTCTAGGATTCATTTTGACCGCTGCAGGTTCTGCAATTGGTTTAGGAACAATATGGAAATTTCCTTATGTTTCTGCTCAAAATGGGGGCGGTGTTTTTCTTATATTGTTTCTTGCTATGGCCTTTACTTTTGGTCTTTTTATTATGATCGCAGAGATGGTCGTCGGTCAGATTTCTCAAAAAAGTCCAGTTGGTGCCTATAATTATTTTGGAGGTAGGCGCTGGTCTTTAGTTGGCTTTCTTGGTGTTTTTTGTGGTTTTTGTATCCTTTCTTTTTATAGTGTAGTAGGTGGTTGGACAATTTTTTATATTGTTCAATCAATTGATGGAGGTATTTTTACCTCAGATGTTGTTGTTTTAAAAGAGATTTTTGGTCAGTTTGTTAGTAATCCTGTTATACCTCTTGGATATCATGTAGCGTTTATGGCAGCGACAACAGGGATTGTTTTGATTGGGATTCAAAAAGGAATTGAGCGGGTCAGCAAGTTATTAATGGTTATGTTGTTTTTGCTGATATTGGTGTTGATCGCTCGCAGTTTAACTTTACCTGGTGCTTTTGAAGGACTTGCCCATTTTTTTATACCTGATTTTTCAAAACTGAATGCCCGAATGGTTTTGGAAGCAATGGGACTTGTGTTCTTTTCTTTGTCATTAGGAATGGGGTGCATGATGACCTATGGTTCATATTTGTCTAGTGATACAGATATTCCAAGTTCAGCTGGATGGGTTGTTGGTGTAACAGTCACTGTTTGTTTTTTAGTGGGCGTCATGATTTTGCCAGCAACATATTCTCTTGGTTTTAATCCAGAAGAAGGAACAGGATTAACTTTTATTGTTATGCCAGCTATTTTTGCACAAATGGGTGGAGGAAAGTTCTTTGGGCTTCTTTTTTTCTTTTTGTTATTTGTTGCGGCATTAACTTCGTCTGTTTCTTTGTTAGAAGTCGTTGTTAGTTTTTTTATTGACGAATTTAATATGCCTCGTGTTCCTGTTTCTATTGTGTCATCCATTTTAATGGCGATAGTAGGAGTTGGGGCTTCCTTATCTTTTGGTGCTTGGAAAGAATACACTTTATTTGGACTAACCTTTTTTGGTATATTAGATTATGTAACATCTCATATTATGATGCCATTTGGCAGTATTATGGTTTCAATTTTGGTGGGATGGATCTGTTGGAGAACTGTAGAGGCCCATCTGGCAAATGGGCGTCATGTATGGTGGTTGCCTGTGTTAAAAATATTCTATCGATTTGTTTCTCCAATATTGATTTTGATTATTTTGATTCAAAATCTTTAACTTTAAAGCACAACAAAAAACCGCTAAAACAAGCTCGTTTTAGCGGTTTTTTTATATTCGTGGTGCCAGCTGCAGGACTTGAACCCGCCACCCCATGATTACAAATCATGTGCTCTACCTGATGAGCTAAGCTGGCAAATTTAAAAAAAAGTATTTTACATTATTTCACACGAGTTAAGGTCGGTCCTTTTTCTTTTTTTTGCGTTTTTTGATTATTTTCTTCTTTTAATTGATCAAAAACATCTTTTTTTCTAACGTCAAACCCCATTCCATGACCATTTTCACTCGCATAAATAGCCATGATGTTATCTATAGGAATAATGACGTCATGAGAAACACCACTAAAACGTGTTTTGAATGTAATAAATTCATTATCAATAACTAATCCACTGGTCGCTTCTTCGCTAATATTAAGAACAATTTTACCTTCACGAGCGAAATGTAAAGGCAATTTTGCTCGTGAATCGATATCTACAGCAATAAATGGAGTAAAGTTATTATCAGAACACCATTCGTAAATAGCGCGTACCAGATATGGTTTAGTAGAGTTTTCCATAATGTTTTTAATTAACGACGCATAATTTTTTCAGGAGGTGTTAATGCTTCAATGAAAGCAGGACGTGAAAAAACGCGTTCAGCGTATTTCATTAATGGCGCAGCTGTTTTAGAAAGCTCAATTCCATAGTAATCAAGTCTCCAAAGAAGTGGTGCAATAGCAACATCTAACATGGAGAAATCTTCTCCAAGCATGAACTTGCTTCTTTGGAAAAGAGGCGCTATCTCAGTTAAATATTCACGAATTTTAGTGCGAGCATTCTCATGATTAATATGAGCCATTTCGGACTTGTCGTTTTCAAGTGTATCAACATGAATAAATAACTCTTTTTCACATGTAAATAACATTAATCTTGCACGAGCACGCATTAAGGGATCTGGAGGCATTAACTGCGGATGCGGAAAACGTTCATCAATATACTCATTGATGATGTTTGACTCATATAAGATCAGATCACGTTCTACAAGAATAGGAACTTGACCATATCGATTCATTTCTGAAATTTCTTTAGGTTTGTTAAAAAGGTCAATATCACGGATTTCAAAATCCATACCTTTCTCGAAAAGAACCAAACGACAACGTTGGGAGAATGGGCAGGTAGTACCTGAATAAAGAACCATCATGTTATTGTTCCTTCAAGTCAGAAAAACGAAAAGAGCTATTTTTTATATGGGGAATCTGGATAAAAAAACAATAGGCTTGGGTTAAAAACGAAAGCGTTTTGATTTTTGTTTTTTAGTGCAACATCCAGATACAAAAATTCTACCCCATTTTAATGTCAACTTTTTATTATAAAGAGTTTGAATAATTTTTTAAAGAGAATGCTAAAAATACAATAAAATCATTATCTTTTTTAAGTGTTTATACAGGATTATCGATTTCGATAAATTGATGGTGTAAACCGAATTTTTGTGACAATAAGTTACCTAAAGCTTCAATTCCATAACGTTCTGTTGCATGGTGCCCACAGGCAAGATAAGCAATTTCATATTCCCGAGCTTCATGAACAGTTCGTTCAGAAATTTCTCCACTTAGATAAACATTTGCTCCAACTGTAGCAGCTTCTGATAATAAGTTTTGTGCTGCTCCCGTACACCAAGCTATAGTCTGAATGGGTTGCAAAGGGTTACCAATTAATAAGGGTTTTCTGTTTAATCTTTTTTCGATTAAATTTGCTAAATCTCCGACAGTTTTTATATCAGGATTATTGGAAGTACCTAGCCAACCGATCTCATTTTCTCCAAAGCGACTTTTAGGAGATAAATCCAATTTTTTAGCTAACATGGCGTTATTTCCAATATTTTCATGTATATCAAGCGGAAGGTGATAAGCAAAAAGATTAATATTGTGTTCAAGAAGACGTTTTATTCGAAGATATTTAGGACCGATAATGCATGGATTTTCATCTCGCCAAAAATATCCGTGATGAACGAAAATAGCATCTGCTTTAGCCTTTATTGCAGCCTCAATCATTGCTAAACTTGCGGTAACACCAGTTACAATTGAACGAATATAAATTTGCCCTTCAACTTGTAATCCATTTGGACAATAATCACGAATATGAGAAATATTTAATTCTTGATCTAGAAATCTGGTAATTTCATCCCTATGTGTAATTTGTTGATTCATTTTTTAAATTTTTCAATATGTTCAATGCGAAACGACTTTGGTTACTGTTTTCCCAAATTGTAACAGTAGGATTAGCGATCTGGTTTCTTGTAACAACTTTAAAACCAGATTGGTCCTCAAATGATAATGCCCAGAGGAAACCATTAACGTCAACTGTAACAGTACAGGAAGCACCTGCTAGTGCAGTTCCCGCACAAGCATCCTATCGAGATGCCGTTATGCGTGCTATGCCAGCGGTTGTAAATATTTACACAATGAAAGAGGTTCGCCAACCGCAAAGTCCCCTTTTGGATGATCCTTTTTTACGCCGTTTTTTTGGAGAACGTTTTAATAACGCTGAGAAGCAAACCAATCTTGGATCGGGTGTTGTGATCAGTCCAGAAGGTTACATCGTAACAAATAATCATGTTGTTGAAGCGGCAGATCAAATTGAAGTAGCCTTTGAAGATGGGCGAAAAGCTGCTGCGAAGATGGTTGGTTCTGATCCAGAAACCGATTTAGCTGTTATCAAAGTAGATTTACCTAATTTACCTACAATGACTTTAGGGCATATTGAAGATGCAAAAGTAGGGGATGTAGTTTTAGCTATTGGTAATCCGTTTGGTGTTGGACAGACAGTAACTATGGGGATTATTTCTGCGTTAGGAAGAAGTCAATTAGGTATAAATATTTATGAAAATTTTATTCAGACAGATGCAGCAATTAATCCAGGTAATTCAGGCGGTGCTTTAATTGATGTCAAAGGCAATCTTTTAGGTATTAATTCAGCAATATATTCAAGAACAGGGGGGTCTTTAGGAATTGGTTTCGCAATTCCAGTGTCTACTGTTAAAACAATTATGGAATCCATTATTAGCAAAGGACAGGTTGTGCGAGGATGGATTGGTGTTGAACCTCGTGATATTACCCCTGAGTTAGCAGAAAATTTGAATCTGAATCAAAAAAGTGGCGTTATTATTGCAGGAATTTTGAAAAACGGACCAGCTGATAAGGCGGGTATGAAACCTGGTGACGTGTTGCTTTCAGTTGGAGAAAAACAAGTTACAAATATGAAAGAAATGTTTAACTTGATTGCACTTTTAGAACCAGGAAGTAAAGCAAAACTTGTTGTGTCTCGTGGAAATAATCAAGTGCCATTAGAAGTGCTTGTCGGAAAACGCCCGTCTAGAAAACGGATGGAAGAACAATTTGGAAGATAAAGTAAACCTTTATCTTCCAAGTGAATTATTTGTTTTCTTTCCATGGACGAGGTCCGCCAATCATATGAATATGGAGATGGTAAACTTCTTGCCCTCCATCTGGGCCTGCATTAACGATTACACGATAACCACCAGTACGAAGTTCTGGTGTGCTTCCTACGACTCCAATTTTTTGTTGATCAGCAATTCTTGGGATGACAGCCATCATTTCCCCAAGAAGATTGATATGTCCTTCATGGCAGTCAGATAATGTTTGAATATGTTTTTTGGGGACAATTAACATATGAACAGGAGCAACAGGATTGATATCTTTAAAGACTAAAATACGGTCATTTTCATAAACGATATCAGCAGGCAATCTTCTTTCAATGATTTTACAGAAAGGGCAATTTTCCATTTTCTATTACTCCTTTAATTCTTGATTTTTTCTTCTACATCTCGCTGTTTTTGCTTACGAGCAGCTTTTTCTTCAATACCTGAAATTCCTTCACGTCTTGCTAATTCATTTAAAACATCATCAGGCGTTAGATCAAATTGTGCCAGCAAAATTAAAGAATGAAACCATAAGTCAGCACATTCATAAACAATTTTTGCAGTTTCACCATTATTTCGCGCATCTTTTGCAGCCATTACGGTTTCAGTTGCTTCCTCTCCAATTTTTTTGAGAATGGCATCATCACCTTTAACCATTAGGCGGGAAACATAGGATTTTTCTGGATTGCCTCCATTAGTCAGTTTTCTGGATTCAATGGTTTGTGCCAGTCTTTGCAAAATATTGTTCATTTATATATTTCCTCTGGATTTTTTAAAATAGGTTCAACAGTTACCCATTGACCATTTGAAGCGTTACCTTGGAATTGACGATAAAAGCAAGAGTGGCGTCCTGTATGGCAGGCAATATCACCAATTTGTTTGACGCGTAATAATAAAACATCTTCGTCACAATCTATTCTTATATCAAGAACCTTTTGTATATGCCCAGATTCTTCACCTTTACACCATAGTTTTTTTCTGGAACGACTCCAATACACGGCTTGTCCGGTGTTTATCGTTTGCATTAATGCTTCTTTATTCATCCATGCAAACATCAATACAGTGCCGGTTTCAGCTTCTTGTGTAATTACTGGAATTAAATCCTGTTTATCCCATTTAATTGTATCTATCCAGTTTGTTGTCATGGGATTCGAACCTCGATACCGTTTTCAGCCATGAAACGCTTGGCTTCTTGTACGGTATATTCACCATAGTGAAAAATACTTGCCGCTAAAACGGCACTTGCATGCCCTTCTAAAATACCATCGACAAGATGCTGTAAGTTACCTACTCCGCCTGAAGCAATTAGAGGAATATTGATTGAATCAGATACAGCGCGTGTTAAAGCGATATCAAAACCGCTCTTTGTACCATCTCGATCCATGCTGGTTAACAGAATTTCTCCTGCGCCGAGTTCTTCCATTTTTTTTGCCCATTCGATGGCATCTAATCCGGTAGCTTTATTTCCACCGTGCGTGAATACTTCCCAACGATTCGGTGCAACTTGTTTTGCATCGATAGCGACCACAATACATTGAGAACCGTAACGCTTTGCGGCGTCTTCAACTAATTGCGGATTTGTAACAGCTGCGCTGTTGATACTCACTTTGTCTGCACCAGCGTTAAGAAGACGTCGAACATCTTCAACGCTTCTAACTCCACCACCTACAGTAAGAGGAATGAAAACCTGAGATGAAACAGCTTCGATAATATCCAATATGATATCGCGTTGATCAGTAGTAGCAGTGATGTCTAAAAAAGTCAGTTCATCTGCTCCTTGGTCGTTATAGCGTCGGGCAATTTCGACAGGATCCCCTGCATCTCTAAGTCCAACAAAGTTGACCCCTTTAACAACTCTGCCTGCGGTTACATCAAGGCATGGAATAATTCTTTTTGCTAGCATGGAGTAAATTCCTGTATAAAATTAATGTAAGGAAAAGATAAGCGTTTTTTCATTACAGTTTGGTTAATTATAAATTTATGCGTTATTCATCCGTTAATTCGTCAGCACGTATTTGAGCGGAAGCCAGATCTAATGTTCCTTCATAAATGGAGCGACCACAAATAACAGCTTCAATACCTTCATGCTGGACTTCGCAAAGTGCTTCTACATCTTGAATATTATGAAGACCACCTGATGCGATAATCGGAATGCGAACGGAGCGAGCGAGTTTAACAGTTGCTTCTATATTGATACCGGACATCATGCCGTCTCGTCCAATATCAGTATAAATAATGGATTCGACACCATATCCTTCATATCTTTGTGCTAGCTCAATTACATTGTGTCTGGATAATTTACTCCAACCGTCTGTTGCGACTTTACCGTCTCGAGCATCTAGCCCAACAATAATATTTCCAGCAAAAGCGCCACAGGCATCTTGTAAAAATCCAGGGTTTTTTACAGCAGCAGTACCAACAATGATATAACTTAGACCATGATCTAAAAAACGTTCAATCGTGTCTAAATCTCTTATTCCACCACCTAGTTGAATAGGAATATCATCTAAATCATTCTTATCGGTATAGTTTTGTACTGCTTGAATAATACTTTTTACAGCAGATTCATTAACAGGTTTGCCGGCAAACGCACCATTTAAATCTACTAAATGCAATCGGCGGGCACCTTGAGCAACCCAATGTAAAGCCATTTCAGCAGGGTCGTCAGAAAAGACTGTTGCTTGATTCATATCGCCTTGTTTAAGACGAACACAGCGACCATCTTTTAGGTCTATAGCAGGTATGAGTAGCATAATAAAAAGTCTAAAGTAAAAAAATAACTTTTATTTAAGGATTCCAGTTTATAAAATTTTTGTATAGTTGCAATCCAACTGCGGCACTTTTTTCTGGATGAAATTGTGTTGCAAACAAGTTTTGATGTGCAACTGCGCTACAAAAGGTCAAACCATATTCAGTTTGTCCCGCTATGTGAATGGAGTTTTCTGGGACAGCATAAAAACTATGTACAAAATAAAAAAATGTATTATCAGGGATATTTTTCCACAATGGGTGAGATATTGTTTGTTTGACTTGATTCCAACCCATTTGAGGAACTTTATATTTAGTTCCGTCTGATTGCAAATGATTTTCCAAACGAAAACGAAAAACTTTTCCAGGAAGAAGGCCTAATCCAGATGTGTTTCCTTCTTCACTCCACTCAAACATCATTTGTTCGCCAATACAAATTCCTAGTATTGGTTTTGAGCGAGCGGCTTCAATTACCGCTTCTTGTAAACTAGATTGACGTAATGAAAGCATGCAATCAGGCATAGCACCTTGACCCGGTAAAACAATACGTTCTGCATTTCGTATATCAACAATTTCACCAGAAATTTTAATATCAGCTTCAGGGGAAACAGTATGTAGTGCATGAGCTACAGAACGTAAATTACCCATTCCATAATCAACAACGACGATTTTTTTCATAAAAATGAAGCAACGTAACAGTACTTTAAAAATTTTACAAAGACCCTTTTGTCGATGGAATGATATCTAAAGCACGAGAATCATATTCAGCTGCCATACGCATAGCTTTTCCAAATGCTTTAAATATAGTTTCACATTGGTGATGTGTGTTTTGACCACGTAAATTATCAATGTGTAATGACACCCGAGCGTTGTTGACAAAGCCTTGGAAAAATTCCTGAACTAAGTCCATATCAAATGTTCCAGATATTTGACGCATAAAAGAAACATTGAATACGAGATACGGACGTCCTGAGAAGTCAATAACAACACGAGACAATGCTTCATCTAGTGGAATATATGCGTGACCATAACGACGAATGCCGCTTTTATCTCCTATTGCTAAAGCAATGGCTTGTCCAAGTGCAATACCAATATCTTCAACAGTGTGATGTCCATCGATATCTAAGTCTCCTTTTGCTGTTACGGTTAGATCAATTAAACCGTGCCGTGCAATTTGATCTAACATATGATCAAAAAAAGGAATGCCTGTAGATGAATCTAATTTGCCAGTTCCATCAAGATTAACAGCAACTTTGATTTGAGTTTCTTTCGTATTGCGAGTGACTTCAGCAGTTCTTGGAGCAGTCATAACAGTTTTTAATAAGTTAACAAAGACAAGTTTTGAAGATTTCTAAAAATTGTTGATTTTCTTCAGGTGTTCCGATTGTTATACGTAAACAATTATCAAGCAATATGTGCATTTTACCTACATTTTTAATCAGAACTTTATTTGTTAGCAATTTTTCAAAAGTTGTATTGGCTTTTTCTAAACGAACCAGTAAAAAATTAGCAGAGGAAGGCAATACTTCAATACCAGGTAAAGCAGATAAAGCTGCTGATAAATTGGCTCTTTCGTTTCGTATAGTTGCTGCTTGTTCATTGAATACTTCCAAATGATCAAGTGCAAATTCTACAGCGGCTTCAGTTAAGACATTGACGTTATATGGCGGACGCACTTTATCAAACTCGGTTAGAAGTTCTTTTGAAGCGGACATATATCCTAGACGTACCCCAGCTAATCCTAATTTTGATACCGTTCTCATCACAACAAGATTAGGATATAACGGCAAGTAAGACATCATACTTGTTTGGGCAAATGGTTGATATGCTTCATCACTAACAACGATTCCAATATCTTGCATTGCATCGATCAATGTCAGCATATCTTTGTTATCAAACAGGTTACCTGTTGGATTATTAGGATATGCCAAGTATAGAACTGAAGGTCGATGTAACTTGATAGCGTCAAGCATGGCATCCATATCCAATGAAAAGTCAGATTTCAATGGGACACCAATAAATTGCATACCAGCAAATTGTGCAAATTGCGCATACATAACAAATGTCGGAATAGGCGCTAAAACTTTTGCGAGCCTATCTTGACGAGCTAAAGCTGTCGAAATTATTGCAATCAGTTCGTCTGAACCGTTCCCAACCATGACATCATAACTGGGAGGAATGCCCATTTTTGCTTTGATTTTTTCTTTTAGATTTTTATATGATGGAACGGGATAACGATTTATTGCAACATTTGCTAGATGCTCTCCCAAAGCTTTTTGTAAGTTTTCAGGGAGACGATATGGATTTTCCATTGCATCTAATTTGAGATAACCTGAAGAATCAGGTACCTGGTATGCGTCTAATGTTCTTACATCAGGACGGATAATATTTTCAATCAAAGACATATATGACTTACTTGAAATAAATAAAATATTTTAGTGAACTTATTTCATGCGATATGCAGCACTTTTTGCATGTGCTTCCAATCCTTCTCCAGTTGCTAGTTCTACAGCAACTTCTCCTAATATATGAGCGCCTTTTTCACTCACTTGAATAATGCTAGAACGTTTTTGGAAATCATAAACACCTAACGGAGAAGAAAAACGAGCAGTTCGGGATGTTGGTAAAACATGGTTAGGACCTGCACAATAGTCCCCAAGGGATTCGGATGTGAAACGACCTAGGAAAATAGCACCTGCATGGCGAAGTTGTGCCAGCCATTTTTCTGGAGTACTTGTAGACACTTCTAGATGTTCGGGAGCTATTTTATTTGAAATGGCACAAGCTTCTTCCATATCTTTGGTTTTAATCATTAAGCCTCTATTAGAAAGCGATGTACGTATAATTTCTTGTCGCTCCATTTTCGGTAAAAGGCGATTAATGCTGTTTTGTACCTGATCAAGGAAATTAGCATCAGGACAAACCAGAATAGATTGTGCTAATTCATCGTGTTCTGCTTGTGAGAAAAGATCCATGGCAATCCAATCAGGATCTGTTGTTCCATCACACAGCACCAGTATTTCTGATGGACCAGCGATCATATCAATGCCAACCTGCCCAAAAACACGACGTTTTGCTGCTGCAACGAAAGCATTTCCTGGACCAACAATTTTATCGACAACAGGTATGGTTTCTGTACCATATGCTAAGGCGGCAACAGCTTGAGCCCCACCAATTGCAAAGATACGATTGACACCTGCTAGACCAGCAGCGGCTAACACAAGCTCATTTCGGACACCATCAGGTGTCGGCACGACCATAATGATTTCAGGAACCCCGGCAACTTGAGCGGGGATCGCGTTCATTAATACAGAAGAAGGATACGCAGCTTTTCCTCCAGGAACATAGATGCCAACTCGATCAATAGGTGTAATTTTTTGTCCTAAAATTGTACCGTTTTCATCTGTGTAGGTATAACCGGAACCCCCGCAAGCTTCTTTTTGATGTTTGTGATAAGAACGAATTCGATCTGCTGCAGTTTGCAAAGCTTGTCGTCTCGCTTCAGGCAAAGAATTTAAAGCAGCTTGACATGCTGTTATTGGAATTTCAAGTGCCGATAATGTCTGTTCAGAAAGACGATCAAAACGGTTGGTATACTCAAGTACTGCAGCATCTCCTCTTTTCCTGACATCAGCAATGATGTTTGCAGCAACTTTATCGATAGATTCATCTGCTTGGACATCAATTGCCAAGAGTTGCATAAGTTGAGAATCAAAGTCTGGCTGAAGTGTATCTAACCGATTTATCCTAATAGCCATAATTTTCTTTCAATACAAAGATGATTAAGTTATTACGCTTGTTCTATTGTTGTAGAGGCTTTTTTAAAAGCGTCCATGATAGGTTGCAAAAGTTGGCGTTTTAATTTTAATGACGCTTGATTGACAATTAAACGGGAAGTAATTTCTTGTATTTTTTCAACTTCAACTAGATTATTTGCTTTGAGTGTGTTTCCGGTACTAACCAGATCCACAATGACGTCAGCCAACCCAACTAATGGGGCGAGTTCCATAGAGCCGTATAGTTTGATGAGATCTACATGAACGCCTTTTTTTGCAAAATGCTCTCGTGCTGCTTGTACATATTTACTTGCAACACGTAAACGAGCGCCTTGTCTAATTGCATTGACATAATCAAAGTCTTTTCTTACAGCAACAGAAAGTCGACACTTTGCAATTTGCAAATCAATTGGTTGATAAAGTCCTGCGCTACCGTGTTCTTGAAGAACATCTTTGCCGGCAACTCCAAAATCAGCTGCTCCGTACTGTACATAGGTTGGAACGTCTGTCGCTCGAACAATGATAACTCGAACAGTTGGTTGATTGGTTGGTAAAATAAGTTTTCGTGATGTTTCTGGATCTTCAAGAACCTGTATTCCAGCTTCTTTTAAAAGAGGAATGGTTTCATCAAAGATACGTCCTTTTGAAAGAGCTAATACGAGTTCCTGTGGGTTGTTGCTTTCAGATTGATTCATTTTTTGACTCTTTTTATATTGGCACCAACAGCTGTTAATTTTTCTTCTATACGTTCATATCCTCTATCTAGATGATAGATACGATTAACATGGGTTTCACCTTGTGCGGCTAATCCGGCAATTACAAGAGATGCGGATGCACGCAGATCTGTCGCCATGACAGGCGCTCCAACAAGTTTATCTACGTTCTGGATAAAAGCTGTATTACCTTCTGTTTTAATTTTTGCACCAAGTCTATTTAATTCTTGTACGTGCATAAAACGATTTTCAAAAATGGTTTCGACAGCATGACTTGCTTCGCTAGCAATACAATTGACAGCCATAAATTGAGCTTGCATGTCTGTTGGGAATCCTGGATATTCAGTAGTCCTAAAACTGACTCCTTTTGGACGTTTATCCATACGGATTCGTATCCAATTATCACCATTAATAATTTCTGCACCTGTTTCTTTTATTTTATCAATAACAGCATCCAGAATTTTATGTTGTGTTTTATGAAGTGTTACATCACCACCTGTTGCAGCAACAGCACACAAAAAAGTTCCTGTTTCAATTCGATCAGCGATAACTTCGTGAGACGCTCCATGCAATTTTTCCACGCCTTGTATAACGAGTCGATCTGTACCAATGCCATCTATTTTGGCACCCATTTTGACTAGAAGATTAGCTAAATCAGTAACTTCTGGTTCGCGAGCGGCATTTTCTAGAATCGTTTCTCCTTCTGCTAATGTTGCTGCCATTAGGAGATTTTCTGTTCCCGTTACAGTGATCATATCCGTTGTGATTCTTGTTCCACGTAATCTTTTAGCTTTGGCATGAATATTGCCTTCTTTGATTTCAATTTCGGCACCTAGAGCTTTTAAGCCTTTTATGTGTTGATCGACAGGACGAGACCCAATAGCACAACCACCAGGCAAAGATACTTTTGCCTGACCAAAACGGGCAACTAATGGACCAAGAACAAGAATAGAGGCTCTCATTGTTTTAACAAGTTCATATGGAGCGCAAAAATTATGGATGTGGCTCCCATTTAATGAAATATTTTCTCCATCTTGTTCTACTTTTAAACCCATTTGTTGCAAAAGCAACAGCATGGTTTGCACGTCTCTTAAACGAGGCACATTAGAAAGTGTTAATGTATCTGTAGTTAGAAGCCCTGCGCATAAGATCGGAAGTGCTGCATTTTTTGCACCAGAAATAGTAATTTCACCAAAAAGACGGTTTCCACCGGAAATAATCAACTTGTCCATTTTTTTATATTTGCAGGAGGCAATAATTTTTAATTATCTATTAATTTCCTAATTTCAATTAATATGATTTGAGTAAGAAAAATCAGTATTCTACGGCTTTAATGACGTAATTTATAGCCGCTTTTTAAGATATGTATAGTTATTAAGGATAAAAAAATAAAAAAAATTGTAACGACGGTTAAACTGAAAAAAGGATTTACATCTGATTTACCAAAGAAACCGTAGCGAAAGCCGTCAACGACATAAAAAAATGGATTGAATTTTGAGACGGTTTGCCAAAAAGTAGGTAAAGAATGAATCGAATAAAAAACACCAGATAAAAATGTTGCCGGCATAATGAGAAAGTTTTGGAAACTGGCTAATTGGTCGAATTTATCTGCCCAAATTCCGGCAATAATTCCCATGCTCCCTAAAATGGCTGCTCCTAAAAACATAAATACCAGAATCCATATAGGCGCAACAAAAGATATGTGCGTAAACCAACACGTAGCAAGAAAAACACCTAATCCAACTAAAATGCCTCGAAAAATAGCAGCAAACAAGTAGGCGAAAAACCATTCTATATAAGAAATAGGCGCTAATAATACAAAAACTAGGCTACCGTTAATTTTGGATTGTATTAATGAAGATGAAGAATTAGCAAAAGCGTTTTGTAAAACGCTCATGATGACTAATCCGGGTATAAGAAAGGCTGTGTATGTAACGCCTTCATAAACTTGAACATGATTTTCTAATGCGTGTCCAAATATTAATAAATAAAGCAATGCAGTAAGAATAGGTGCCGTAATGGTTTGGGTTGCGACTTTCCAAAATCGCCATACTTCTTTGTAAAAAAGGGTTAAAAATGGCGAAGTAAACATGTCAGTTATTCCGTGTGTTCATAATCTGGATGAAGACATCTTCCAGATCAGGTTGTTTTAATTGAAGATCACTAACAATGACACCTTTTTCTTTCAGTATGAATAAAATTTTTCCAATATCACTGGAATGATTAATATGAAAAATCCAAGTAAAAGAGTCTGAAGCTGTTTTTTGTGATATTAGTAGGTCACTTAATTCTATAGGGAGTGCACCTTCTTGAATGGTTAATACCAGACGGGTTTTGGATGCGTTTTGAATCAATGATTCTGTTTTATCTAAAGCAACTATTTTTCCTTTTTGCAACATGGCAATTCGGTTGCACCAGGTTTGCGCTTCTTCCAGATAATGAGTTGTTAATACAATAGTGTGCTTTTCTTGATTTAATCGTCCAATAAATTGCCATAGTGTTTGACGTAACTCTACATCTACTCCAGCAGTTGGTTCATCTAAAACAATAACAGGCGGTTTGTGTACAAGGGCTAGTGCTACTAGCACTCTTCGTTTCATGCCTCCAGACAATGCCCTCATATTAACGTTAGCTTTGTCTGTTAAATCTAGGTTATGCATGACTTCATCAATCCAGTCATCATTTTTTTTCAGACCAAAATAACCGGATTGCAATCTTAGTGTTTCACGTACAGTAAAAAATGGATCAAAAACTAATTCTTGTGGGACGACACCTAGTTTTTTGCGGGCAAGTTGAAAGTCGTTTATAACGTCGTGTCCCATTACAGAAACTTTCCCTGAATCAGATCGAGTCAAGCCTGCAATAATTGATATTAAGGTTGTTTTTCCAGCTCCGTTAGGTCCCAGTAAGCCAAAAAATTCGCCTTCTTTGATAGAAAAAGAAACGTCTTGTAATGCTTTTAAATTACCATAACTTTTGCAGACATTTCTTATTTCAATCGCTGACATATGAATAACTTTTTCTTGTAAAAAACAAGATGAATAAACAGTTTCAACTAAGTTAAGTAACTTAGTTTTGCAGATTTAGTAAATCAGTAACACCATATAAACCTGCCAAAGTAAGAATGTTAGCAGGGGTGTTGATAAATTGAAGTTGTTTAGAGACTTTTTTAGCAGCGCGTTGCCAAGCAAGCATTACTGCAATGCTGGAGGAGTCTGCAGTGACAACGCTTCCAAGGTCAAAAATGTATTGACCTTTTGTTATAGCATCAAGTCCCTTTTGCAAAACAGATTTTGCATCAGTGAGGGATAAACTAGTAATTGGAAACGACATTAGTTTTATCGTTTATTTTTTAGCTTGTTTTGACAAACTGGCATTTTTTTCCTTTAAGGTTTTAATTAAACCGTCAATGCCAGAGCGAGCAATTTCATTTGTGAAAGTTGTTTTATAGGTTTCAACTAACCAAGCTCCCATCACATTAATGTCATAGATTTTCCATGCTTCATCTTGTTTTTCAAGACGATAACCAATCAAAATTGGTTCAGGATTTCTAGGCAAAATAATACGAGAATTAACAATTACATCTGTTGCATCTGGTTGAGCACGTAATGGTTGAAACTGTAATTTATGGTTGGCGTCTACTTTTGAAATAGCACTAGCATAGGTATAAAAAAGCAGATCATGGAATTGTTTGGTTAATTCTTCTTTTTGCTCAGGAGTTGCTTGTCTCCAATATTTTCCAACTGCTAAAGAAGTTGTTTTTTTGAAATTTACATATGGCATGACCTTTTCTTCGACCAGCCTAAAAATACGCTGCATATTCCCTTTTTTGATTTCCTTATCTTTTTGAGCAATATCCAGAACTTCAACACTGACACGTTTTACCAAAGCATCAGGCGCTTCTTGTGCATGAACTTGTGCTGTAAAAGCAAATAAAAAAGAAGCTAAAGATAAAATAAACCAGTTTCTTAATGCAGTCATATTCTTTTATAAGGTAAATGTAAATTAATCAATTTTTGCAGCTGCTTCCATTGCAACAGGACCTGAAACTTGAGCCTGTTCTTTTTGTTTTTCAGAAGAAGACTCTTGCTTACTTGGTTTCATTTCACTACTTGGTAACCATGGTTGCAATTCTATTTTTTGCTCATTTTCATTAATGGTTTCCCATTGTTCATCGCTTGAATTTTTGTCGTTAACCATTAACTCACGTCTTTGCAAATAGGCGTCACGAATAAATTCATATTTATCAATTGCAGCATCATCAATAACAGAAGTTGCATCAATAAGTTCAGCGCGTTTACTAATACCACGCAATACAACCAATCCCCATTTGGTCGGATCATCTTTAATATAAGTAATTGGATCTCCAAACCAGTAATCTGCTGGAGCTGCTGCTGTATCACGAATAGTAGAAGGACCTAAAATAGGAATAAAGAAATAAGGACCAGATGGAACACCCCAAACGCCCAGTGTTTGTCCGAAATCTTCATTGTGTTTAGGTAAACCAGCTTGAGATGCAACGTCAATAAAACCACCTAAACCAGCAAAGGTATTAACCATAACACGAGAGACATCAGAAAATCCTTCATCTCCGCGTCCTTGCAAGAAGTTATTAAAAGCGTTCCAGACATCAGCAATATTGCCGAAAAAGTTAGTAACCATAGTTTGAACAGGTTCTGGCACTAAACCGTTATAACCATATGCAACGGGTTTGATAACAACTGTGTCCATCGCTTCAGTAAAGTAATAAGCCTGACGGTTATATCCTTCAAGAGGATCATTTGGGCTATGTGCACAACCGGTAACTAATGCGGCAAATAGTGCAGTCGCACCTAATTTAGTTAATGTTGACTTGAAGCTCATTTATCTGAGTCCTTTTCTTCTGTCGCTTTATTATAAATAAACTGACTAATTAGATTTTCCAATACCATTGCTGATTGTGTCATCGTTATTTGGTCACCGTTTGCCAAATTTCTTTCGTCACCACCAGGTTCAATACTAATATACTGTTCACCCAATAAGCCAGAAGTCAGAATTTTTGCACTACTATCTTTAGGAAATTTGTATCGCTCTTCAATCTGAAGTATGACACGTGCGCGAAATTCGATGTCATCAAAACTGATGTCACCAACTCTCCCAACAACTACACCTGCACTTTTAATAGGTGCTCTAGGTTTTAATCCACCAATATTGTCAAAACGAGTTGTAACCGAATAGGTTTTTTCAAATGATAAGGAACTCATGTTTCCTGCTTTCAGTGCAAGAAACATCATTGCTAATGCTCCAATGATGACAAAGAATCCTACCCAGATATCTAGAGATTTACGTTGCATAAAAAAATAATACCAGTTAATTTAAAAACAACCTATTTGCCGATAATCGAAAAAGAGAGAAATCAATAAAATGTCTCATATTTGACACAATTATTTTTAGTCGATAAAACGGTCAATTTTCATATATTTAGTTAAACATTAAAGCGGTCATTATGAAGTCTAACCATAATACCAATAGCGAAGAATAAACAACGGTTCTTGTGGTCGCATTGGATACGCCCTCAGGAGTGGGTTGTGCTTCATATCCCTGAAATAATGCTAAAAAAGTAACAGCAAAACCAAAAACAAGACTTTTTATTAATCCATTTCCAATATCCATCCAAATGTCAACATTGCTTTGCATTTGTGACCAAAAAGCACCATTGTCAACGCCGATAAGGATGACCCCTACAATATAACCACCAAATATACCAACAGCACTGAAAAGTGCGGCAAGAACGGGCATGGAAATAATGCCTGCCCAAAAACGCGGTGCTAAAACACGATGTAATGGATTAACTGCCATCATGTCCATTGCGGATAGCTGCTCTCCTGCTTTCATTAAACCAATTTCTGCTGTTAGAGAAGTTCCAGCTCGTCCTGCGTATAAAAGAGCGGTTATAACAGGACCTAATTCACGAAGCAAAGCTAAGGCAACAAGTGTGCCAAGTGCCTGTTCAGATCCATATTTATTCAGTATGTAATAGCCTTGTAATCCAAGAACAAAACCAACAAAAAGACCTGCAACTGTAATAAGTAAGACGGAGTGATTACCAATAAAATGGATTTGATCTGTTATAAGACGAGGTCTTCTAATTATTCGGAAGATCGCCCCAGTTAACATTAAAAACATGCGAAATGCGTAGCCAATACCGGCGACTAGCTTTCGAGTTTTAAATCCTAATGTTGCAATGCGACTGATCATACCTAATTCTCCAAACCAAGATCAGCAGCAAGAGACTTACCTGGATAATGAAATGGGACCGGACCATCTGCTTGAGCATAAACAAATTGTCTAACATATGGTTCTTCGGATTCGCGCATTTCTTGTGGGGTACCATGTGCAACAATCTGCCCCTCAGAAAGAAAGTACACATAATCAGCAATTGCAAATGATTCTTCAACATCATGTGATACAACAATTGATGTTGAGTTTAACGCATCATTTAGCCGTTTAATAAGATTGGCAGTTACTCCCATTGAAATAGGATCCAAACCGGCAAAAGGTTCATCATACATAATGAGCTCTGGATCTAAAGCAATTGATCTTGCAAGAGCAACTCGGCGAGCCATACCACCTGAAATTTCTGCCGGCTTCATGTAAGCCGCGTTTCTTAGACCGACTGCATGGAGTTTCATTAATACTAAATCATGAATTATTTCTTCAGGTAAGTCGGTTTGTTCTCGTAAAGGGAAAGCAACATTTTCAAAAACAGATAAGTCTGTAAAGAGCGCGCCATATTGAAATAGCATGCCCATTTTTCGACGAAGACGATATACCCCGGCAGTGTCTAAATCATGAATACATTCGCCATTGATTAATACGCGACCTGACTGAGGTTTTATTTGACCACCAATCAAGCGCAAGATGGTTGTTTTGCCTGAGCCAGAACCTCCCATAACAGCAATGACCTTCCCTCTTGGAAAGGTCATATTCAGCTCTGATAAAACAGGCCGCTCTCCATAACGAAAAGCCAAATTTTGAATTTCTACGATATTAGACACGAGTAATACGATAGCCAGTCTTAAATTTTATATTTTAATGTAGCACAATTTTTCTATGGATATTTGTTGCAAACATACAACTTGTTATCGAGTAACGGGTTTATACCGAATTCGTTTTGGTTTTGCAGCTTCCTCCCCTAAACGCTTACGTTTGTCAGCTTCGTATTCCTGATAATTACCTGTAAAGAATGTAACTTGAGAGTCACCTTCAAAAGCAAGAATATGCGTAGCAATACGATCTAAGAACCAGCGATCATGGGAAATGACAATGGCACAACCCGCAAATTCCAGAAGTGCATCTTCCAGTGCACGGAGTGTTTCAACGTCTAAATCATTTGAAGGTTCGTCCAGTAATAGAACGTTTCCACCTTGCATGAGTGTTTTAGCTAAATGAAGTCGACCTCTTTCTCCACCAGAAAGTTTTCCAACATTCTTTTGTTGATCGGATCCTTTAAAATTAAATCTTCCTAGATAAGCTCTAGATGGCATTTCAAAGCGTCCAACAGAAATAACATCAGCCCCATTGCTAATATCTTCAAATACGGTTTTGTTGTTTTCTAGTGTTTCGCGAGATTGATCAACCAGAGAAATTTTAACGGTTTGTCCGATTTTGATTTCTCCCTGATCAGGTTGCTCTTGTCCTGTAATCATTCTGAATAAAGTCGACTTACCTGCACCATTTGGACCAATCACACCAACAATAGCGCCAGGAGGTATGATGAAACTTAAATTTTCAATTAATAAACGATCTCCGTAACCTTTAGAGACATTTTTAAACTCAATTACATCGTTACCTAGTCGTTCCGCAACAGGAATAAAAATTTCCTGAGTTTCGTTACGTTTTTGATATTCGTATTCGGACAACTCATTAAAACGAGTCAGACGTGCTTTACTTTTTGCTTGACGACCTTTCGGGTTTTGTCGAACCCATTCCAATTCTTTTGCTATTGTTTTTTGTCTAGAGGATTCTGTTGCTTCTTCTTGTTTTAGGCGAATACTTTTTTGTTCCAACCAAGAACTGTAATTGCCTTTCCAAGGAATTCCTTGTCCTCGATCCAATTCTAGTATCCATTCGGCAGCGTTATCTAAAAAGTAGCGATCGTGAGTAATTGCAACAACTGTTCCTGGGAAACGATGTAAAAATTGTTCCAACCATTCAACAGATTCTGCATCTAGATGGTTTGTCGGCTCATCTAAAAGAAGCATATCGGGACGAGATAGCAACAGACGACACAAAGCAACTCGACGTTTTTCGCCACCGGATAAAATGCCGATTTTAGCTTCCCATGGAGGAAGTCGAAGGGCGTCAGCTGCCATTTCTAACTGTTGATTTAAGTTAGTTCCATCAGCGGCAGAGATAATAGCTTCGAGTCTTGCTTGTTCTTCTGCAAGAGCATCAAAATCGGCATCTGGTTCAGCATAAGCCGCATAAACTGCATCTAATTTAGCTTGTGCCTCAAATATTTCTCCTAAACCACTTTCGACAACTTCTCGTACGGTTTGTTCTGGATCCAATTGTGGTTCTTGAGGCATATAGCCTATTTTTAAATTGGATGCTGGTCGGGCTTCTCCTAGAAAATCTTTATCTTCACCAGCCATAATTTTTAATAAACTGGATTTTCCTGAACCGTTTAATCCTAAAACTCCGATTTTTGCACCAGGAAAAAAAGAAAGCGAAATATCTTTCAAAATTTGACGTTTTGGGGGGACAACTTTGCCAACCCGATTCATGGTAAAGACATACTGAGACATATATTAAACTGTATTAAATCTAAAAATTGATCAAATATTTTTTTAATCCCTGAACATATCATGATGCACGTGTATTGCGCAAATGCAGTACACATAAAGAAAAAATATAGAAAAATAGAAAAACCGAAAAAGATGAAATTGAATGAAAAATTTGCAGTTTTTTTAACTTTGTCTTATCTTACTGACGAAGTTATATATAGAAAGTAGGGTGTTTATTTGAACACAAAATCTGAAATTGAAAATCAAGATACTGAAAAGTCAGAAAAAAATAATCTAACTGCACTGACAATAGCTGCAGTGGGCATTGTCTATGGAGACATCGGTACCAGTCCGCTTTATGCTTTACGGGCTGTTTTTAGTGGCAGAGAAGGTCTTATTCTAACGCCCAATAATTTACTGGGCATTGTTTCCCTTATTATCTGGGGACTAATTATATTGGTTTCCATTAAGTATGTTCTGATTATGCTTAGGGCCGATAATCGGGGTGAGGGAGGAACACTGGCATTGATGACCCTTGCTCATTCAGCTTTACCCAAAAAGTCTTCACGCTTTTATTACCCCTTACTCACATTGGGCGTATTGGGAGCCTGCTTGTTTTATGGGGACAGTGTCATTACGCCTGCCATTTCCATTTTATCTGCTGTAGAAGGATTGGAAATCGCCACTCCCATGCTAAGTCCCTATATTATTCCCATTGCACTTGGAATCATTGTTGTTTTGTATTCGGTACAGTCAAAGGGAACAGAAGGGATAGGAAGATGGTTTGGCCCTATCATGATAGTCTGGTTTTTGTTATTGGCCACTATGGGGATTATCAATATTGTTGCTGCCCCTGAAATTTTGAAAGCCTTAAATCCTTTTTACGCCTTTTTATTTGTCTATAAAAATCCAGGGACAACTTTTATTGTTCTGAGTGCAATTGTTTTAGCTTTTACTGGAGCTGAAACCCTTTATGCTGATATGGGCCATTTTGGCCCCAAGCCTATTCGAAGGGCTTGGTTTCGTTTGGTCTTTCCCGCATTAACATTAAATTATTTGGGGCAAGGAGGATTGTTATTGGCCGACTCAAGTGCTTTGTCCAATCCATTTTTTAGGCAATTAGGTTCTTGGAGTATTTATCCTTTAGTGTTTATGTCAACCATTGCCGTTATCATCGCTTCTCAGGCAACAATTTCTGGTGCTTTTTCCATTACCAAGCAGGCGATTGGTCTGGGGCTGCTTCCTCGTATGAAAATTGTCTACACATCGGATAGTGAGATGGGGCAGGTATATATTCCCATTATCAACTGGCTTCAAATGGCTGCAGTTGTTATTGCGGTAATGAGTTTTCGTTCTTCAGATAATTTAACCGGAGCTTATGGTGTTGCTGTAACAGGTGCCATGCTCATTACAACGATTTTTTTGTTTTTTATTATGCGTTATTACTGGAAGCGCAATATCTTTCTTTGTTTGGCGGTTCCTTTGTTGTTAGGCATGATTGATCTGTCCTTATTAAGTTCAAATCTGCTTAAGATCAAGCATGGTGGCTGGTTCCCAATAACCATGGGGCTTCTTATTTATATTGTAATGATGACGTGGAGACGAGGACGTTTACTGGTTGGTGCCAGTCAGAAAAAAAATGCCATACCTTTGGATTCCTTTTTACAATCGCTCTTCTTCTTTCCACCACAACGCGTTGCTGGTACAGCTATCTTTTTGCGCGGAGAAAATGATGGGGTGCCTCAAGCCTTGCTCCATAATCTTTCCCATAACAAAGTCTTGCATGAAAGAGTTTTCTTTTTGACTGTCCATGTAGAAGAAGTTTCTTGGGTGCCAGTTGAGGAAAGAATCAAAGTTGAAGCATTAGGTTATGAGTGCTATCAAATTGACTTATATTACGGATTTAAAGATGAGGTTGATATCCCTAAAACGCTTCTTTTGTGCAAGGAATATGGATATACCTTTGACTTGTTGATGACTTCTTTTTTTGTTTCTCGTCAAACAATCATTTCAACTCCGGCATCATCAGGTATGGCTAGATGGCGGGAGCAATTGTTTGTTTGGATATATCGTAATGCTCGAAATGCTGCAGATTATTATCAAATTCCAGCTAATAGAGTCATTGAATTAGGCGGTCGTGTAGAGATTTAAAAATAAATTCAGATAAGTTTAGGTAGTATGAAAGTACTTTTATTTGGGAAAAACGGACAAGTAGGAAATGAACTTTGCCAAACACTTCTTTCCATTGGCGAAATTATTGCATTGGATAGAAGTTCTGTTGATCTTGAAAATACGGATGCATTAATTCAGGTTTTAGAAGCAAACCCAGTTGATGTGATTGTAAATGCGGCAGCCTATACAGCAGTAGATAAAGCGGAATCAGAAGAAAATCGAGCATTTCAAATTAATGAAAAAGCAGTTGGCGTTATGGCAGCGTATGCAAAAAGAAAAAACGTATTGCTTGTTCATTACTCAACAGATTATGTATTTGATGGAAATAAACAATCACCGTATGAAGAAGATGATATTCCTAATCCATTAAATACTTATGGAAAAAGTAAATGGGCAGGAGAAAAAGCGATTTTGCAATCCGGATGCTTCCATTTGATCTTCCGAACAAGTTGGGTATATTCCTACCATGGGCATAATTTTATAAAAACAATTTGGCGATTGGGTAAAGAAAGAGATGCGCTAAATGTTGTTACGGATCAAATTGGTTCGCCTACTTCGGCAGAACTTATTGCTGATATCACGACCAAAGCCATTACGGCATTTTATGCAAAGACATTGCCAGAAGGCATTTATCATTTAACGGCATCAGGACAAACGAGTTGGCATAACTTAGCCTGTTATCTGATGAAAAAAGCGCATGAGGCTAAAATGCCGATGAAATTAAGTCCGGAACGCATTAAAGCCATTTCCACAGAAGAATATCCGCTTCCAGCATTGCGACCTAAAAACTCCCGTTTAAATAACTTTAAACTTTCCCAAAAACTTAATTTTGCGATACCCGAATGGTCTTATCACGTTGATCGTTTAATTGATCGACTCATTCAGGAATAAACTAGTTATATTGTTTTTTTACCCAATCTAGATAAGCACCAGAGGTAATATTTGTAACCCAATCTTGGTTATTTAAATACCATTCAACCGTTTTTCTGATTCCTGTGTCAAAGGTTTCAACAGGCTCCCATCCCAATTCTTTTTGTATTTTGGAGGCATCAATAGCATAGCGTCTATCATGCCCAGGTCTATCTGTAACAAAAGTAATTTGTTCTTGATAAGGTTTTTTATCTTCACGTGGTTTTAAATCATCCAGTATGGCGCATAATGTTTTAACAACCTCAATATTCGGTTTTTCATTAAAGCCACCGATGTTGTAGACTTCACCGATTTTTCCAACTTCCAAAACACGTCTAATTGCACTGCAGTGATCTTTGACATAAAGCCAGTCCCTGATTTGCATTCCGTCTCCATAAACAGGTAATGCCTTGCCGGATAAGGCGTTATGAATAATTAAAGGGATAAGCTTTTCAGGAAATTGATAAGGACCATAATTATTGGAACAATTTGTTGTTAAAACAGGTAAGCCATAAGTATGGTGGTAAGCACGTACTAAATGATCGCTGGCTGCTTTACTAGCAGAATAAGGACTGTTAGGTTCGTATCGATTGTTTTCTGTAAAAGCAGGATCTTCTGGTTTTAATGAACCATAGACTTCGTCAGTTGAAACATGCAAAAAGCGGAATATTTTTTTGTTTTCTTCATTTAATGAATCGAAGTATTGACGAGCTGTTTCAAGTAATCGAAAAGTTCCAACAATATTGGTTTGAATAAAGTCATCAGGTCCATGAATAGAGCGATCTACATGGCTTTCTGCAGCAAAGTGGACAATGCCACGAACTTGGTGCTCTTGTAATAGAGAAGAGATGAGTTCAGTATCACCAATATCTCCTGTTACAAAGATATGTTGTTGATTGTTTTTTAGCGTTGCTAAATTTTCCAGATTACCTGCATAAGTCAGTTTATCTAAATTAATAACAGGCTCATCACATTGAGCGATCCAGTCTAAAACAAAATTGGAGCCAATAAATCCTGCCCCTCCAGTAACTAGTATTGTCATGACGTTAAATGGCTTAGTAAATTAAAAAAATTAACTGAAATATTCAGCATCGCTGAATAAGACGCCCTTTTTATCTTTATCAGAAAGAATTGGTGTCGTAATATTTTTCCAATCAATAGACAGTGTCGGGTCATTCCAGATAATGCATCGTTCAGAAGAAGGTGCATAATAATTGGTTGTTTTATAAAGAAATTCTGCAGATTCGCTTAAGGTAACGAAACCATGTGCAAAACCTTCGGGTATCCATATCTGCCGTTTGTTTTCAGAAGAAAGTAAAACGCCTACCCACTGACCAAATGTTGGGGAATTTTTTCGAATGTCGACAGCAACATCAAAAACTTCACCTTGTATAACTCGAACAAGTTTACCTTGCGCAAATGGGGGTATTTGATAATGCAGACCTCTTAAAACATGTGAAGTAGAGCGAGAGTGATTATCCTGAACAAAATTAACAGTTTTTCCGATGGCTTCTTGAAATTGCTTTTGATTAAAGCTTTCAAAGAAAAAACCACGGTCATCGCCAAATACGGTTGGTTCGATAATTTTTACTTCTGAAATTGCTGTGTCGATAATCTTCATTTCGATTGAATAGAATAGTTGCCCTACATGCATTAGGTAAATCAATAACGAAATGTATCATAAATTAATTACTTATATATCTTTGTTTTGGCTAAACACAATATCAGTTTTTATAAGCAGAATAAAAATTTAAATATTCGGAACAAGTTTTTATAAATTATTTTTATAAAGTTGGCAATATTTATATAATTTTAGATGCATTTAAAGAAAAATAATGCGTAAAGAGCTTAATTGTATTTCTGGTTTGGCTATCTATTTTTATTGATAGGGATATCGTAATTACATAATAAGACTCAATAGATATAAAAGTGTAATATGTTGAAATAATCAACAGTAAAAAAGTTTCATCGGAAGTAAATATTAAATTTTGTATAAAAGTTGAATTTTGTATGAAACAAATTATTACGACATCTATATTTGAATTATTCAAAGTTGGACCAGGTCCTTCAAGTTCTCATACTATTGGTCCAATGTTAGCAACATTAGATTTTCGTTCTGAACTTGAGAAGCTTGACCATACGATATTATCTTCAGCAAAAAATATTCGAGTTCGATTATTGGGGTCATTAAGTGCAACAGGTTTCGGTCATGGAACTCATAAAGCAGTTGTTACAGGTTTATTAGGATATGAACCCTCACATTGTCCTCCCGACCTTCCTGCTAAGGTCTTTTCCAGATCAGATGAAGACAGGCGGATTGTAATTGGACCTTTTGATTTCATTGTTGATGAAAAGATAGTTATTGATGATGTAATAGATCATCCATATCCTTATAGCAATACTATGGTTTGTGAACTGTTGTCTGATAAGGATGTATTGTTTGAAAAAATTTATTACTCAGTAGGTGGTGGATTTGTTCAGTGGGAAGGATGGCATGCAACTGAGCAAAAGGATTTGCCGTATCCTTATACATCAGCTGCGGATCTTCAGCGTATTGTTGCGGAATCAGGCCTCTCTATCCCGCAAATTATCCTGGCTAATGAAATGGCTCTTACAGGAAAACCAGCTCATGCAATACTGGAGGAACTGGATCAACTGATTGATGTTATGCGTCGTTCAGTAACTCGAGGTGTCAATGTTGAGGGAATGTTGCCAGGAACATTGGGTGTGTACAGAAAGGCAGCTCAACTTGCAGAAAGCGCAAAAACTTGTGATACCCAAATTGATCATTTTCTCTGTCTTTTAAATGCATATGCTTTTGCTGTTGCTGAAGAAAATGCAGCAGGAGGAATTATAGTTACTGCTCCTACTTGTGGTGCAGCAGGAGTTATTCCGTCAATTTTAGTTATGATTGAGGAATTCTTTGATTTATCTGCAGAAGCTGTTCGAGAAGGTTTGATGGCTGCAGCAGCCATTGGATTTATTGCAAAACACAATGCTGGAATTGCAGGTGCGGAAGTAGGCTGTCAGGGAGAAATTGGCGTTGCTTCAGCAATGGCAGCAGCAATGTTAGCTCAAGCTAAAGGTTATTCATCTCAAATTGTGGAAAATGCAGCAGAAATTGCTCTTGAGCATCATCTTGGTTTAACGTGCGATCCTGTTGGTGGATATGTACAAATACCTTGTATTGAGAGAAATGCCATGGGTGCGCTTAAAGCCTACAATGCTTTTCTTGTTGCAACACATGAAGATATAGAGTTGCATAGAGTTACATTAGATGCAACGATTAAAGCAATGGCAGAAACTGGACGGGATATGAATGCCAAATACAAGGAAACAAGTTTGGGTGGTTTGGCAGTGAGTATTGTTGAATGTTAATTCTGTTTGGTATGAGTATTTTTATTTACAAACAAAAAACAAAGTAGGTAAAGGAAATTAAGTTGCAAATAACGATGCTTCCAATTGATGATAAGGAGATTGATAAAATTATTTGGGAGGAAATCAAAAATAGTTCTTCTCAAGGGGATTTTATTTGTTATCTATTACATGCTCCCGTTGGCGCAAAATATAAGGACATTGCTGAAAACAATATCAAAGAGATTGATGATGCAGAGGATACACAGCCTGAATGCTACCCTAAGGCGATCGAAAAAATTAAAGAGTTAGCCGAAACAGGTCATGCAAGTGCGACTTTTCATATGGGAAAAATTCATGCATTAGGAATTGCAACTCCACAAGATTTGGAGAAGGCAGTTAAGTGGTATAGAAAAGCAATGGCAGTTGGGGAGCCTAGAGCTTTTGCGAATTTAGGTTGGTTCTACCAGTCTGGTTATGGAGTTGAAAAAGATTCACAAAAAGCTTTTGAATTACTTTCTCTTGGAGCAAATGGAGGCGTTGTTTCAGCTCGTGCAGCAATAGGGGAAATGTTACTTGCTGGAGAGGGATGTCAAGCTGATATAGAAAAAGGTTTGACAACATTAAAAGCTGCATTTGATGAAGGATATATCAATGCGGGAAATCATCTTGCTGATATGTACCTGACAGGGAAATATGTATCTCGCGACATTGAAAAAGGTCACGAGTGGCTTTTTAAAATCGTAGAAAAAGGAGATGCTCGTACAATGGCAATTTTAGGTCATTACTTGGTTGCGGGCACTTATGAAAAGGTAGATCAGAAAAAAGGATTTTTTTTATTGGAGTCTGCTATAGAGTTAAATTATCTGCCAGCATATCTTTGGATAGCAGCACTATATAAAAATGGTACAGGTGTAGAAAAAAATTTGGAACTTGCTCGTCAATGGTATGAAAAGGGTATTGAGGCAGGAAGTTTTGAATGTGCTGAAGCTTTAAAGCAAATGCAAAGTATGTATGATACTGATTCGCCTGTGCTTCATTAATTTATTAATCAGAGCACTTAGTAATGTGATAAAAATTTACTGAGTGTTTGTTGATAAATCGTTATACTTTTTTCTTTATTAAAAGATTTTCGATAAAAAGTTACAAAAAATTAGGAGATGAAATATGACAAATCGTTTTGATGGATTTTCAATAAATTTGTATCAGGACGATAAAGGTACTTGGCTCGCTCAGTTTGTAGAGCGGCCTGAAATTTCCGCTTTTGGAGATACTCCAGAAGATGCTTTAGCAGAACTGGCAGAAACATGGAGTGTCGTTAAAATGGTGTGTGAAGAAAAAGGCATTGCTTTCCCAGTTGCTTCTACTTTGAAAAATTAGTCTTTACGGTTATTTGTGTAGCTTGGCTCTATACAACAGAATATTTTTAAATAGAAAAATGTTTTGATTTTTATGCATTTTTGTATTTAATTGAATTTACTATCTTTTTTGCATAGAGGTTGTTATGCATATACTTCGTCAATGCGTCATTATTTTCCTGTGCTTGGGAGTTGGCGAAATAGTTGTTTTGTTAACTAAAACACAATTCCCCTCAGCTTTGATTGGAATGTTACTTTTAACCTTTTTATTGAAAAAAGGTTGGGTAAAACTAGAGTGGGTACAGGATGTTTCTAATGTTCTTTTATCCCATTTTGGACTTTTTTTTGTTCCTCCGGGAGTCGCTTTGATGTTGTATTTCGACTTGATTGCGGCTGAATGGTTCCCTATTACGGTTGCGACTATTGTTAGTATTTTAGTGGTTTTGGTACTAACAGCTTGGACGTATCAACTATTCCGTCGACGTTCATGAGTTATGTCATGTATAACGAAATCCTTTTTGTTGCATTGACTATTAGTGTTTTTTGGGGTGCTCAGTTATTGCAACGCCGCTTGGGTTGGATATTTTTAAATCCAATTCTTCTTGCAATGGCAATCATTATCCTTCTTTTGAAAATAGGCAATATTTCTTATGAGGCTTATGATGCAGGAGGTCGTTATATTTCTTTTTTTCTTAAGCCAGCTATTGTTGCTTTGGCGGTCCCTCTTTATAAACAATTGGAGCAAATTAAAAAACAGGCAGTGCCTATATTGGCATCACAATTAGTAGCTTGTGTTTCAGGTGTGTTTTCGGTTGTATTTGTAGCTTATTTTTTAGGAGCTTCACCTGAAGTATTTGTTTCCCTTTCTCCTAAATCAGCAACGACACCTATTGCAATAGAGGTGTCTCAAATACTTAATGGAATTCCAGCATTAACTGCTGTAATTGTTATTTTGACAGGTATTTTTGGGGCTATATTTGGCTTAGGGTTTCTTAAATTGTTACGTGTAAGAAGTCGAATTGCTCAAGGTCTTGCATTAGGTGCAGCAGCACATGCTGTAGGCACTGCCAGAGCAATGGAAAAATCTTCTCGTTTAGGCGCATACTCTAGCTTAGGTTTGATATTAAATGGCACGTTAACAGGATTGTTGACGCCATGGTTGCTACAATTGATTGGCTTTTGATCTTATTAGTTGCAACTTTGAAAATAAATAACTTTATCTTGTTTATTTTCGATTTGTTCAATGAGATTTTGCTCTTTAAGATAATTGAGATGGGCAATGGTTTCTCCTAATGCGAAAGTTAACTGATGTGAATCCATTTCGCCCCAATTAAAAAGAACAGGCAATAATTCGGTTGCTGTTTTTTTCTCATTAAGAGTTTCTAAAATCTGATTGCAGCGATATTGATGATGTTCTTCTAAGTAATTAATTCTTTCATGAATGCCTGTGAATGGACGTCCATGAGAGGGTAAAACAAGAGTATCTTTCGGTAATTCTCGATAACGTTGCAGTGATTCTAAATAATATTTTAGAGGGTTACCTAATGGATTCGCCGCCATAACAGGAACATTAGTTGAAATTGAAGGAAGCAACATGTCTCCTGCAATGAGAATTTTAAGTGATTCACAATAAAAAGAAGCATGTTCAACGGAATGACCACACCCAATAATTACTTTCCAATTATGTGCTCCAATGCGAAGTATTTGATTATCAAATAGGCGTTGAAAAGTATTTGGGAGAAAGGGTGCCCATACCTGATAATCATTTCCACTTTGTTTTAGGTTATGGATTCTCTTTGAATCAAGACCATGGTGACGAAACATTTCTGCTAGAGCATCAACATGGTAATTTCCTATCCCTTTGCAAAAAGCTAAAGCTGTTAGATATTCACCTTGTGTTATCCAAAGATCAATATCTTGTTTTTGCTGTAGCCATCCAGACAAACCAACATGGTCAGGATGAAAATGTGTGGCAATTTGACGGGTTAGTTTATGTGTTTCAAATAGTTTTAGCCATATTGATTGAATGGTATCCCACATTAATCCTGTATCTATTTGGCACCACCCATCATCATCTGCAATCATCCATAAATTCACATGGTTGAGAACGAATGGCAAAGGCATTCTCAACCATTTAATACCAGAGGCAATTTCAGATGGTGTTCCAAATTCTGGTAATGTCTGTCCAAAAGGATAGTAAGGAGCTGACATAGCTTATTTGTGAATGAATAATCAATAAAAATAATCATCATATTGACTTGTTCTGTTATACAGAAGAGTCAATATGGTGTGAAAACAATTGAATTAATGTATGGTCGAAATAGGCTTTGGTTGCGTATCTTCCGTGTTTTCCTCATTTTCCGAAGGTGTCAAATAGGTATCAATGATTGCTCTGGCTACGGCTTCCACTCTAGCACGATGCAATACTCTTGGGATTTCATCAATTTCATTGCCCATTGACTGTATAATGGATGCGGCATCAACACTGTTTGCGGCATCAAATGCTAATTGCCAAAAATCCCGTTGAGGAAATTCAACGTTTTCTTTACTTACTGTTTCTGATTTTCGACCTCTTAGATCGCATTCTGTCGCATCGATTACATATTTAAATCGTTCTGGTCTTCTAAAAGCGTCACAGCGTTCCAAAAGTAAAACAACTGTTCTAGCACGAAGTTCTCTACTGCGACGGATATTGCCATGTTCCCTTGTCGTCATGACAGCAATATCTCGGTACATATTTGATACACGTAATCTGCGGCACACAGCTTCTGTTAATCGGACACCTCTTTCTTCATGGGCGCGATGATGAGGCAAATGATGACGGGGCGTTGTTCCTTTACCTAAATCATGTAATAAAACCCCAAAGCGAACAGGGAGTGGATATCCTTGTTTTGCTGCATAATCCAATGCCAACATAGTATGTATCCCTGTATCAATTTCTGGATGATATTTTTCGGGTTGTGGAACACCCCAAAGAGCATTGATTTCAGGAAAAAGACGTTCTAACGCACCACATTCTCGCATAACGACTAACATACGAGAAGGTTGTTTTTCCATTAATCCTTGTGATAATTCCTGCCAGACTCGTTCGGGTACTAGAGCGTCAACCTCTCCAGACAACACCATTTTTTTCATCAAATCCATGGTTTCTTCTGCAATGGTGAAATCAGGAAATCGCGCAGCAAAACGAGCTAATCTTAATATTCGAACAGGGTCTTCTTCAAAAGCGGGTGAAACATGTCGAAAAACGCGGTTTTTCAAATCTTCTTGACCGCCAAATGGATCAATTATTTCACCGTCTTCAGAAAGAGCCATAGCGTTCATGGTGAGATCTCTTCTCATGAGATCTTCTTCCAACTTAACGTTAGGATCAGTATGAAATACAAAACCTTTATATCCTGGTCCGGTTTTTCGCTCGGTTCTCGCTAATGCGTATTCTTCTTTTGTTTCAGGATGTAAAAATACAGGAAAATCTTTACCAATAGGCTTGAAACCAAGCTGTAACATCATGTCAGTTGTTGCTCCAACAACAACATAATCTCGATCTCGTACAGGTAATCCGAGTATCGTATCGCGAACAGCTCCACCAACAGTATAAATTTTCATGTTTACCTCTTTTGACTAACTGACTTAGGCGTAACAATCGGTTTTTATTACATAAATAAGATGTGTTTTTATGATATATCTAAACTGTGTTTTTTGCTGAACAATCTATTCTTCTATAAGAGGTGAAATTTGTCCTAAACGTTTTTTTAAAGATTGAGGTCTGTTTTGCATTAATGCTGCGTAATATGTGGCATTAGACATAACTTGCTTAACATAATCTCTAGTTTCATTAAAAGGGATGATTTCCGCAAAAATTGCACCTTCAATTGGTTGTGCAAGACGTGAGCACCATAAACGTGGTCGGTTAGGACCCGCGTTGTATCCTGCTGTAGCTAATGGTTCGGAGTTGTCCAATTGATCCATCATCATCTTTAAATAATTCGTACCTAATAAAATGTTGGTCTCAAAACTATTAATCTTTGATGATCGATAGTTAGTCAATCCAATTTTTTTTGCAACGAGTCTTGCAGTTGCAGGCATTAATTGCATTAGCCCGGATGCACCTGCTGATGATCGAGCATTTGTGACAAATCGCGATTCTTGACGAATCAGTCCATAAACCCAGGCAAGATCTATTGAGAGAGGTCCTGTCGCCATTTTCATTTTTTCTAAATGTGGCGTTGGAAACCGTTGATTAAAATTCATTTGCTCTTTGGTGCGATTGGAAGTGTTGATCATACGATCCAATACACCTTTTCTTTTAGCAAATTCGGCTACAGCTAATAATTGCCGATCATTCATGCCCCTTAGTTGCCAGTTCCACTCTCTTGTTCCTTCAAAACGCATATTCATAGAAAAGAATTTCAATGCAAGTTGAAACCCGGGATTTTTTTCCATGGCAGCTATTTCTGATTCCCTGACGCGTTTTGCCATAGTCGGAATTTTTATTTTTCTTCCTAGCTCCTCTAATGCAAGTTGACCGTAGAAATTATGTTCATCAATAATGCTGACGAAATAACGTCGAGCTTCTTTTTGATCACCTAAAGCTTGTAATGCACGACCTTTCCAATAAACCCATGATGTTTGATCTTTCAATTTCTCTGGCATTTCATCGATCCATTGGGATACTGATTGCCAATCATATGCTCGTAGAGCCATTCTGACTCGCCATTCCTGTGCTGAACTGGAAAGTGGTGTATCTTTTGCGTTTTTCCAATAGCTTAAAGCATCAGGTGATAACGCAAGTGATGAGGGAAATGCAATTTGCGCCCATGCAGCTTTGTATTCGGAAGTGCTGAGATAGGTTTCATTGTTTATAAGATTTTCTGCTGCTTGCAAAGGATCTTTTTTTGCTAATCGTCCAAGTGCAATAATAAATATTTCATGATGTAATTTATCTGTGCCGGGACCTTTATCTATAACTTTTATAGGATCTTCTATAGCGAGGGAAATGTCATCTGATGAAGCACCTGCAAGTATGAAAAGACGTTTTGTTGCATCAAGAAATCCTTTTTGTGCAGCGGTCCTCGCTTGGAACCAAATGTCATCGTCTGTGAATTGATTGAGTTGTTTTAACGTTGAAATTAAAAAGAAGAATCCATCGTTGTTTTTTCGAGAGGTATCAAATAAAAGGATTGCTTCACTTTTAACATTTTCACCTTTCAATGCAAGAGAAGCTAGAGCGTAGCATTTTAATTGGGGGTCGTCTTTTAGTTTAAAAAGAGGGTATTCCCTATCAAAAATTGCCCAATTTTCATTTTTTGCAAGAAGTAATAACCAGTCATTACGTAAACGATCAGCAATAGCGGTGTTTTCATATTTTGAAATAAATTGCAATATTTCAGTTTCACTGCTCGTTTCAAGGTGAGATTTCAAGAGATAATATTCAACATAAGAAGGAATAGGATAATTAGAGAGGCTGGCTGCTAAAGCATCTGTTTTACTTAGGTCTTTTTTACGTACAGCATTGCGTAGCTCAAGAAATGTATTATCTTGTTCAACTGTTGTAGATAGATCAGGTAAGGCGTAAGCTGGTATTAATAGAAAGAATGTACTTAAAAAAAGTATTCCTTTTCTTAGTATTTTTTTCACCTTCAACTCCGTTTTTTCTGCTGTTGCATAGATTATGAGTGTACCACTAGATACAAAAGTTAATATAGAACAACAAGATTCATTAAAGGATTCAAAAACAACTCTTCGCCGTTCTTTGCTAACTTTAAGGCTTTCTTTAGAAAACGATCAAAGACAATTATGGGATAAACAAATATGCCACTATGTTGAACATTACATAGAAAAACATCAGATAAAATCATTAGGGGTTTATTTTGCGATACGAAATGAACCTGAGCTGACACAACTTTACCAATCGTTAGCGTCTAAAGATATTACGCTTTCTTTGCCTATTGTTATAAGTCAAAATGCTCCTTTGCAATTTGCCAAATGGCAACCAGGAGATCTTTTGATAAAAGAAAATTACGGTATTCCTGTTCCTAAACAAAAAGAAATTGTACCTATCCCAAATGCAGTTTTAGTGCCCTGTTTAGGGTTTTCTCAGAATCGATACAGACTGGGCTATGGTGGAGGGTATTTTGATCGAACACTCGAACAAAAGCCCCGTCCACACACTATTGGCATTGCTTATTCCTGCCTTCAAATTGATTTCCCAGTTCAACAATACGACATACCAATGGATTGTATTATTACGGAGAAAAACATTTTTTGATTGGTACTAATAAAACTAGCTTAGTTTTAATCAGTTGTAATCATTCTCCTCGTAAGAATTGGAAGATGTTTCATTTGATGAGTTGCTTTGCGCTTTCATGTTGGCTAATTCTTCTTCACTGATATGCTCAAAAACTTTAACAACTCGTTTTACACCGGAAACGCCGCTTGCGACCTCAGCTGCACGGGCACCTTCCCGTTCAGTAACGCGACCCATCAAATAAACGACACCACGCTCTGTAACGGTTTTTAAAGAGTGAGAATACAAATCTTTAGCGTCAAAAAAGCTAGCGCTAACTTTAGCTGTAATGAGAGAATCATTAGAGCGAGAGCTTAAACTTGAAGGTTCAGCAATTTCTAATTCGTTTATAACGTTTCTTACATTAGGAATTTGTGCAATTTCGCTTGCAATTCTGGTTTTCATTCCTTGATTAGGAACTTCACCTGTAATTAAGACTAATCTATTAAAACTAGTAACAGATACATGTCCTTGATCGCCAACAATAGCATCTGCTAGAGCTTCGCCTTTGAAGCCAATAGTTCTGTCTTCTGTTTGCGAACCAAAAGTTCTTCTATCTGATGCAGCCATCCCACCGACAACACCGCCACCTACCACCATGGTTTGGACACAAGCTTGTAGTAATAATGCTGATGATGCACATAACAAACAATACCCAAAAAATCGTTTCCAACGAGATAAGAAAGTACTTTGTTTATTCATTAACATCTCCTCCAAATAATGCAGCATCAATACAATCACAAATACAGTGAATAACTAAAAGATGTACTTCTTGAATGCGAGCTGTTCTGCTATGAGAAACGCAAATATGAACGTCTGTGTTTGATAATAACTTGCCTATTTCTCCGCCCTCTCTTCCTGTCAGGGCAATAATGGCTATATCACGTTCTTTTGCTGCTTTGATAGCAGAAATAACATTGGATGAATTTCCTGAAGTTGATATTGCTAACAAGATATCACCAGGTTGCCCTAAAGCCTGTACTTGTTTTGTAAAAATATCTTTAAAGCTGTAATCATTACCAATTGCGGTAATGATAGATGTGTCTGTTGTTAACGCAATAGCTGGCAAAGGCAAACGTTCTTTTTCAAATCTTCCAACCAATTCTGCTGCAAAATGTTGGCAATCGGCGGCAGATCCTCCATTACCACAAGCTAAAATTTTATTTCCTTGAGATAGTGTTGAGAACATTAGATCAACAGCATCGGAAATGGGGTCGGCTAACTGTTCTGCAATTCGTGTTTTTAAATCAACACTTTCCTTAAAATGACTTAATATGCGTTGATTTCTCATAGTGTTTTATGTTCCTGTTTTGTGTAAGGGTTCTTCAAAATTTTCAATTGCGTTCGCTTGTTTTTTAAGCAGGTCTCGCGCACAATCTTATCAAACTTATGTGAGACTGAAGATGAATATTCAAAAAGAAAATATAAAAGGCTTAACACATATTATGCAAGGGGTAGCTCAACAGAATTACCCTACTGGTGCATTATATGTGATTGCTACGCCAATCGGAAATATCGGGGATATTAGTTTAAGGGCCTTATACGTTCTTTCTCTTGTTGATGCGATAGCTTGTGAAGATACACGAATAACTAATACGCTTCTTATGCAGTATGGTATTTCAAAAGAGTTGATTATTACGCATCAACATAACGAGCGCTTTATGACAGATGAAGTGATTAATCGATTAGCTAAAGGTGAACGAATTGCGTTAGTAACAGATGCAGGAACACCCGCAATTTCTGATCCTGGTTATTTTCTTGTTAATGCGGCTTTATCTTCAGGATTTCGTGTTGTTCCTATTCCAGGCGCTTCAGCAGTAGTTACTGCTCTTTCAGCTAGTGGATTGCCAGCAGATCATTTTTACTTTGTCGGTTTTTTACCAAGCAAAAATGCTGCGCGTGAATCGTTGTTGAATTCATTAAAAAATATATCTGCTACTTTAGTTATGTATGAAGCTCCGCATCGAATAGAGGAAACTTTGGCTTCATTAAAAAAAGTTTTTGATTCGGATTGTCGAATTGTTATTGCCCGTGAAATTACAAAACTGTTTGAGCAAATTCACTCTTGTAAATTATCAGAAGTTCAAAACTGGATTGCTGAAGATGCGAATCGACAAAAGGGAGAGTTTGTCTTGTTAGTAGAAAATATGCGTGCAACTCAAGACGAGTTTGAAATGGCAAATCGTATATTATCGATTTTACTTAAAGAATGTTCTGTTAAGCAATCAGCGTCTTTAGCTTCGCAAATTACAGGGATAAAAAAGAATCAGTTATATGAACAAGCTTTGAAAATAAAAGCAGAATCATAATTGCTATGTACTTGAAAATTACGTTTGCAATGATTCATATATTTTAAAAGTTCTATCTACAATGCGGATAATTGAAAATTCTTTTATAGCTTTTTCTCTTCCTTTTTTGCCCATCTCATGACGCAAAGCAGGATTGGATAGTAGTCGGTTCAAAGCAATAGCAAGACTTTCAATTTCTTTTGCGGGAACCAAAATGCCATTTTCTTCATTAGTGACAATTTCTCGACATCCGGCAACGTCTGATGCGACAATAGGTTTTCCGCATGCTGCAGCTTCAACTAATATTTTAGGAAGACCTTCTCGATATGAGGGAAGGCAGATAATATGTGCTTGAGCAAAGACTAAAGGCATATCATTTTTTTCTCCCCACCATTCAATGACGCCTTCGTCATGCCATGTTTGCAAAGTTTTTGTATCAATCGTTTCAGGATGTTGGGGGTCAATGCCGCCAACTAAAACAAATCTTGCTGGAATTCCTATTTTCTTCAATTGTTGAGAGGCCTCTACAAATTCCTTGATTCCTTTGTCCCAGCGCATTCTGGAGGCTAATAAAACGATAGGTACGGTGTGTAATTCAGGTATAGGGCGAAATTGCTGCATATTGACACCGGTTCCCCGTATCATCGTTATTTGCCTTTTTTCTATCAGGCCCATTTTTAAAAAAATGTCTCGTTCATCTCTGCTTTGGAATGTGATTTGTAATTTAGGTCTATTAAATCCTATTGAATAAAGCCAATGAACGAATTTAGGAAAAGGATTTTCCAAGGATATTCCAGCTTTTATTAAGTCGGTAATAGTTGCAACGACTGCAGGTGTTTTCGTGATACGAGAGACGATACTGCCATATAGGGTGGGTTTAAATGCAATCAGATGAACAAGATCGGGTTTGATTTTTTTAAAAACTTTCCAAAGGGAAAAAAAAGTTTTTAAGTCAGAAAAAAACTTGAATTTGCCCGGAGTAACGGAAATGTCATGACAGACAATAGAGTAGGACTCAAGAATTTGTTTTGCTGCATAATCAGGAGGAGTTGCAACATGAACTTCATAACCGGAATTGAGTGCCGTTAGCGCAATAGGTAAACGATGTGACAGAAAAAGTCCAGCGTTGTCAGCGATAAAAAGCAAGAGCCCTTTGTCTGCCTGACCAAAAAGAGAAAATTGTTTTGGGCGTTGTGTCACTTTATTTCTCGATTTTTTATGCCCAAATTATAAGCATCCTGCTTTTACCTTTGCAGCAGAAATGGCATCATGGAAAGAAGAAAAACCATCTGGAATATTGGGTTTTATAGATGTGTTTCTAACAGCACTTTCGGCATATGCATTTCTACTTTGGTCATAGAGTGAACAAGCCATAGACTGATTATTTTGCAGCAGATAAATATTTGCTTGTTGGTAATAAAGTGAACTTAATAAGTCAAAACGACCTTGATTTTTATAGTTATTAGCAGCGTTATCGTATGCTGAAATTGCTTTAGATAGATATTCATTTGCTTTTTCAAAGCGATTCTCATAAGTAATGCTGCTATCTAGAAATCCAGCTTGACGGTAAGTTTGTTCTCTTTGAGTAATAGCATTTGATTGCAAGAGTATTCCGAAGTCACGATAAGCGTTTCCTAAACCTTCTGAATTATTTTCTGCTTCATAAATACGTATGGATTCCAGTATCAGACGTTCAGCAGGAAGAGGCTGTCCTTCTGCTATGTAATTTTGTGCATTTTGTAATTTTGCTTCTGGATCGGATGTTTCAGGAAGGCTAATATAAACACAAGAAGTTAAAAGCAAGGAAAACAATAAGGTGGAAAGAGTCAATAATTTTTTCATTTGAGATTTCCTTCTTATGAAAATTAACTTCTTGAAAATGATCACAATATCGTGTTTATGTCGTGCGCTAAATATAATTTTTAGGTAAACTTTAAGAGTATTCTATTATAGTCTATCAAACTATACCGATAAGTCTGTTTGTGATCTTGAGGTTCACTATGATGTTGTTTTTTTGCTTTATTCCAGGTTTTTTGCTTTTAGGATTGTTAGCATTATTTATGTTTTGCAAAATGACAGATTCTACTGAATCAAATGAGGCTGGAATTCCATGTCAAGAACATCCAGATAAAGATTTACCGTTATACAATCGGGGACATTGTGATCGGTATTCCGTAGGTACTTTTTCCTGGTAGTGTAATCAACCAGAAAAATTTGCATTATCTCTAAATATTTTCTTGGTTATATATTTCACTTTCTTAAAATAAGAAGGTAAACTGCTGTGTTTTTTTAATCACGAATTGCCGCATGGATTCAACATCTACTACCTCTAATCTTAATATTGCTAATGAAGTTGCTCGTCGCCGAACATTTGGCATTATTTCGCACCCGGATGCTGGGAAAACTACATTAACAGAAAAATTGCTTCTTTTTTCTGGCGCTATTCAATTAGCAGGAACTGTTAAAGCAAGAAAAAGTGCAAGGCACGCGACCTCGGATTGGATGGATATAGAAAAGCAAAGAGGGATTTCTGTTGCAAGTTCAGTCATGCAATTTGATTATCGAGATCACATTATCAATTTGCTAGATACGCCAGGACATCAGGATTTTTCGGAAGATACCTATCGGGTTTTGACGGCAGTAGATACTGCACTGATGGTCATTGATGCGGCTCGAGGTGTAGAATCTCAAACGATCAAGTTACTTGAAGTGTGTCGGATGCGCAATACGCCGATTATCACTTTTATGAATAAATTGGATCGAGAAACACGAGATCCACTTGAATTACTCGATGAAGTAGAGTCAGTTCTTAAAATTCAATGTGCTCCTATTACTTGGCCTATCGGAATGGGAAAGAATTTCCGAGGGGTATATCATCTTTTGCGCGATGAAGTCATGCTATTTGAAGCAGGGAATGAAAGAGCAGATCAATCATTCGAAGTGATTTCAGGTATTGATAATCCTCGTTTAACTGAGATGTTTCCACATGAAATGGAACAGTTAAAAATGGAAGTGGAATTAGTTCATGGGGCTTCTAATACCTTTGACTTGGAACAGTTTCTTGCGGGAACATTGACGCCGGTTTTTTTTGGTTCAGCAATTAATAATTTTGGTGTGCGTGAGATTTTAAATGCTTTATTGGATTGGGCTCAGCCACCAGGAAAAAGAGATGCTAGTGTAAGAACAGTATCTCCTACGGAAAAAGCATTTTCTGGATTTGTATTTAAGATTCAAGCTAATATGGATCCCGCACATAGAGACCGTATTGCTTTTTTACGAGTTTGTTCAGGACGCTTTGAAAGAGGAATGAAACTTAGACATTTACGCTTAAATAGAGATGTCAGGATTTCTAGCGTTGTGACGTTTATGGCTTCTTCAAGAGAACAGGTGGAAGAGGCTTATGCGGGAGATATTATCGGGCTACCTAACCATGGAAACATGCAAATTGGAGATAGCTTTTCTGAGGGGGAAGTGCTTCAATTTACAGGGATTCCTTATTTTGCACCGGATTTATTTCGAGTTGTTCGTATTCGGAATCCATTAAAAATAAAGCAATTGCACAAAGGTCTTCAACAGTTAGGAGAAGAAGGTGCTGTACAGGTCTTTAAACCTTTACAAGGAAGTGACCTGATTTTAGGTGCGGTTGGTGTGCTTCAGTTTGATGTGGTAGCTAGTCGATTGATGAATGAATATGGTGTGGATGCTGTTTTTGAGGGGGCATCCATTAGTAGTGCGCGTTGGGTTACTTGTGAAGATAAGCGCATGCTTGCTGATTTCGAAAAAGCGTTATCGCATAATCTAGCGTATGATGCAGCAGGTAATTTGGCATATTTAGCTACATCAGCGGTTAATTTAAGATTAACGGAAGAGCGTTGGCCTAAATTAGTGTTTCATAAGACACGAGAACATGCACTAAAACTGGATGCTGAAAGCTAATCCATTATTTTTCGAGTAATTCGGCACGGATTTCCTGAAGCAATGACGTTCGGGGGGATGTTGTCTGTAACAACACTCCCTGCTTCAATAGTTGTAGCATGTCCGATGGTAACTCCTGCAGTAATGACGGTGCCTCCACCAATCCAGACATCATCTTCAATTGTAACGGGCTTAGCTAATTCTAATCTTTGTTTCCGTTTTCTAGGATCCGTTGGTTGCAATGTCGTATAGATTTGGACATTCGGTCCAAATGTTACGTTATCACCAATTGTGACCAGGGCTTTGTCTGAAATAACACAATTAAAATTACTGTAAAAATTTGCTCCAATTGTGGTGTTGTATCCATAGTCACAATAAAATGGGGACGTAATTTCAGAGTTTCTACCTATAGTCTTTAATAGAAGTTTTAAAATTGTATTTCTTTTTTCTTTCTCTTCTGGAGAGGTTTCGTTGTAGATCTTGATTAAAGTTTGAGCTCGTTTTTTATCTCTTTGTAATGCTGGATCGTTTGGAGAGTATTCATTGTCAGCATTTACTTTTTGTTTGTTTTCTTGTGTCATAGATCACATAAATTTAAAAATTGGTTTTGGTTCTATTCCAAATGGCAGTTAAAGAAGCTACAGCTGCCATACCAGCCGTTTCGGTTCTTAAAATTCGACTTCCGAGAGAGAGTGCTATTGCACCATTTTCAATGGCAAGTTTTTCTTCTTCCTGAGAAAATCCACCCTCAGGTCCTATCATGAATGTAACGTTTTTTTGTTGATTTTGAAATGCCCAATCTGATAAAGACTGATTTGCATTTGGCGTGAATATTAAAACAGGTTGGGTTTGTTTTTGTTTTATCCAATTTTGAAAGGACATAACGGGTGTTATTTCTGCTAAAGAATTGCGACCACATTGTTCTGATGCAGCAACAACAATGTTTTCCCAGCGGGATACTCTTTTTTCAGCTCTTTCCTTGGTTAATTTAATAACAGAACGTTGTGATTCAATAGGACAAATTTGGGAGACGCCTAGTTCAACTGCTTTTTCAATAATCCAGTCCATTTTAGAAGCTTCCGGTAATGATTGTACTAATGTAATGCGATAAGGAAGCTCTGTTTCTGCAGGAGAATGAGAAAGGATTTCGACTGTTGTATTTGTGCGATTAATATCAATAATTTTTGCCAAATATTCTCCTCCATTTCCGTTAAATAAAGTAACGTTTTCACCTGCTTTCAGCCGCAAAACATGGGCATGATGCGCTACTGATGTGGGCAGTTCTATCTTGGCTTGTAATGAAAGCGGAATATTGCAATATAAGCGTGCCATAATTGTTTATTTCTCTGTCGTATGTTGATCTTAATCTAAGGATGAGTCTCTGATAGAATACGAGCAGTTATATGCTTGGCATAATACACGATTTGGATGAGTTTAATTGAGTTTATTCTTGCCATTTCTTTCTGAATTCAAGGGGATTTTATGACAACAACTTTACCCGACAATGTTATGGCAAATGCCATTCGTACTCTTGCAATGGATGCTGTCCAAAAAGCTAATTCTGGTCACCCAGGAATGCCAATGGGTATGGCGGAAATGGCCGTAGCACTTTGGTCACGTCATTATCGTCATAATCCAACGAATCCTAGTTGGCCTAATCGTGATCGTTTTATTTTGTCAAATGGTCATGGTTCCATGTTGCAATATGCATTATTGCATTTGACAGGATATGATCTGTCTATAGATGATATAAAGAATTTCCGTCAGCTTCATTCCAAAACGCCAGGGCATCCTGAAGTTCATATTACTCCTGGTGTAGAAACAACAACAGGTCCGTTGGGACAAGGTGTTTCTAATGCAGTTGGTATGGCATTAGCAGAAAAACTATTAGCAGCGAAATTTAATCGCCCTGAGTTTAACCTCATCGATCATTACACATATGTTTTTTTAGGTGATGGTTGTTTGATGGAAGGAATATCCCATGAAGCTTGTTCTTTGGCAGGAACTTGGAATTTAAATAAGTTAATCGTCCTTTATGATGATAATGGCATTTCAATTGATGGTGATGTCAAAGGATGGTTTACTGATGATACGCCAAAACGTTTTGAATCTTATGGTTGGAATGTAATTAGGAATGTAGATGGTCATGATATTGCGGCAGTTGATGCTGCAATCACTCAGGCAAAACAATCTGATAAGCCTACGCTGATTTGTTGCAAAACTTTAATTGGAAAGGGCTCTCCTAATAAACAAGGAACTCATAGCGTACATGGTGCACCACTTGGTGATAAAGAAATTGAAGCAACTCGTGTTGCATTAAACTGGCCTTATCCTGAATTTGTAATACCACAAGAGGTTTATGCAGCATGGGATGCAAAAGACAAAGGCAAAAAATGGCAAACAGAATGGGATGCGCTTTTTGCTAATTATGCCAAGGCATATCCTCAAGAAGCAGCAGAATTTACTCGAAGAGTAAATGGTTTATTACCGGATACTTTTGAAAGTACAGTTGATCAATATATTGCTGAATGCGTCAGTAAAAAAGAAACAATTGCAACAAGACGCGCAAGTCAAAATGCTATTCAAGCTTATGCACAAGTACTTCCTGACTTTTTAGGTGGATCGGCTGATTTAACAGGATCAAATCTGACAAACTGGAATGAATGTGTCAAAGTTTCAGCAGACAATCCAGGTAACTATATTAGTTATGGGGTAAGAGAATTTGGTATGAGTGCCATTATGAACGGTATAGCGTTATATGGTGGTTTTATACCTTTTGGAGGAACTTTTTTAACTTTCTCGGATTATAGTCGTAATGCGCTTAGGATGGCTGCTTTAATGCAGGTTAGGTCTATTTTTGTTTTTACACATGATTCTATCGGTGTGGGTGAAGATGGACCGACTCATGAGCCAATTGAACACATTTCTAGTTTGCGTTTAATTCCTAATTTAAATAATTGGCGTCCATGTGATACGGTTGAATCAGCTGTTGCTTGGGCTGAAGCAATTAAGCGAAAAGATGGACCAACAACTTTAATTTTTTCTAGACAAAATCTTGCTTATCAAGAACGTACAGAATCACAAATTGCAAATATCGCTCGTGGAGGGTATGTCTTGCGAGATACAAAAGATGTTAAAGTAGTATTAATTGCTACTGGTTCTGAAGTTGATTTGGCAATGAAAGCCGCAGAAGAGTTGGATAAAAAAGGAATTGCCACTCGCGTTGTCTCTATGCCGTCAACAGATGTTTTTGATGTTCAAGATGCATCATACCGTGATAGTGTCTTGCCTAGAGGAATTCCTCGTGTAGCAATAGAGGCAGGAATTGCAGATTACTGGCGAAAATATGTTGGTTTAGAGGGTGAGGTTATTGGCATGGAAAGTTTTGGTGAATCAGCACCGGCTTCCCTGCTTTTTAAACATTTCGGATTTACTGTTGACAATATTGTTACGAAAGTGCAATCCGTTTTAGGTTAGTAAGATTTATAATGGTTATTTTTTACAACATCATCAGATGGTGTAAAAGATGGTAAATACAATAGATTTGATTATTCAGGAGTGAAAGAACATGGCTATTCGGGTTGCAATTAACGGCTATGGTCGTATTGGACGAAATGTCCTTCGAGCACATTACGAGGACGGAAAAGCACACGATATTGAAATTGTTGCCGTCAATGATCTCGGTAATATGGAAATTAGTGCTCATCTAACCCGTTATGATACTGCTCATGGCAAATTTGCTGGGAAAGTAGAGTTTGAAAAAGATTACTTGATAATTAATGGTGACCGAATTCGCGCCATTTCAAATCGTAATCCAGAAGAAATGCCTTGGAAAGAATTAGATGTTGATGTCGTACTCGAATGTACAGGACGATTTACTTCTAAAGAAGCAGCTTCTGCTCATTTACGTTCAGGTGCTAAAAAAGTTCTTATTTCTGCACCAGGCGGAAAAGATGTTGATGCTACAGTTGTTTATGGTGTAAATCAGGGTATATTAAAAGCATCTCATCAAGTTGTTTCTAATGCTTCTTGTACAACGAATTGTTTGGCTCCTGTTGCTAAACCTTTGAATGATAAGTTGGGTATCGTAAGTGGTTTAATGACAACCGTTCACGCTTATACCAATGATCAGGTTTTAACTGATGTTTACCACAGTGATCCTCGTCGTGCTCGTGCAGCTGGTTTAAATATTATCCCAACCAGAACAGGTGCGGCTGCTGCTGTAGGTTTGGTTTTACCTGAACTTGCTGGTAAATTAGATGGTTATGCAATGCGGGTTCCTACCATTAACGTATCGGCTGTTGATTTGACCTTTGTTGCTTCTCGCCCAACTACCGTTGAAGAAGTTAATGCAATTTTGAAAGAAGCATCAGAAGGTGAAATGAAAGGTATCTTGGCTTATAACACAGAGCCATTGGTATCTTCTGACTTTAACCACACACCAGTTTCAAGTACATTTGACTCAACTCAAACAAGAGTAAGTGGTGGAACTCTCGTAAAAATCCTGGCTTGGTACGATAACGAGTGGGGATTTAGCTGCAGAATGCTTGATACAACTGTGGCAATGATGAATGCAAAATAATTCTATATTGTGCAATGAAAAAGCGGGCTAATTATTTAGCCCGCTTTTTTTATATAACAGAAATTGTTTTTAATACTGTCGTTTATAAAATGTAACGAGAAAGATCTTCATTAACAGAAAGTGCTTCTAATCTTTCATTGACATAATTTTCATCGACAGTAATCGTATCTGTTCCTGATTCACTCGCTGTATAGGAAATTTCTTCAAGAAGTTTTTCCATAACAGTATATAAACGTCTAGCACCAATATTTTCGGTTCTTTCATTTACAGAGTAAGAGATTTCAGCCAAGCGTCTTATTCCATTGTCTGCAAAAACAAGATTAATGTTTTCAGTTGCTAAAAGCGCTTTATATTGTGCAGTTAAACAGGCATCTGTACTCGTTAGAATACGTTCAAAATCTTCAATAGAAAGGGATTCCAATTCAACTCTTATTGGAAAGCGACCTTGTAATTCAGGAATTAAGTCAGATGGTTTAGATAAGTGAAAAGCACCAGAAGCAATAAAAAGGATATGATCAGTTTTAATCATGCCATATTTGGTGTTAACGGTTGTTCCTTCTACGAGAGGAAGAAGGTCTCGTTGGACACCAGCACGTGATACATCAGCACCATTTATTTCTGAGCGAGAAGCAATTTTATCGATTTCATCTAAAAAGACGATACCGTTTTGTTCTACGTTAGTAATTGCTTTTTGTTTTAACTCTTCTTCGTTAATCATTTTTAAAGCTTCTTCGTCTGTTAAGAGACGTAAAGCTTCTTTAATTTTAACTTTACGTGATTTTTTCCGTCCTCCACCCAGACCAGAAAACATGGATTTAATTTGTTCAGTCATTTCTTCCATGCCTGGAGGCGCCATGATTTCTAAATGAGGAGTAGTCTCTGCAACTTCAACTTCAATTTCGCGATCATCTAACGAACCTTCTCTTAGGCGTTTACGAAAAACTTGACGTGTATTGTTTGCAGAAGCGGAATCAGTATCATTGGTATTAAAACCAAAGTCTCTTGCAGGAGGGACAAGAATATTGAGTACACGTTCTTCTGCTGCGTCAACTGCTTTTTCGCGAACTTTACGCATTTCGGATTCACGAGTTTGCTTAATACTAATGTCAATTAAATCACGAATAATCGTTTCTACATCTCGTCCAACGTAACCGACTTCTGTAAATTTAGTTGCTTCAACTTTGATAAAAGGTGCATCAGCAAGACGAGCAAGACGGCGCGCAATTTCTGTTTTTCCTACACCTGTTGGTCCTATCATGAGAATATTTTTTGGTGTAATTTCATGACGCAGTGGTTCTTGGACTTGTTGGCGACGCCAACGATTGCGCAATGCAATAGCTACAGCACGTTTAGCTTTGGATTGACCAACAACGTGTTTGTCGAGTTCAGTGACGATTTCTGGTGGTGTTAAGTTCATGATGATTTTGTTAAAAAATAGAAAAGATTTAGCTGGATTTAATCTAACGTTTCAATGATATGGTTCATGTTCGTGTAAATACAGAGCTCTCCAGCAATAGCTAATGATTTTTCCACAATTTCAGTAGGGGAAAGATCGGAATTTCGTTGAAGTGCCAAAGCGGCAGATTGTGCGTAAACTCCGCCAGAGCCAATTGCACCAACCCCTTCCTCTGGCTCTAATACATCTCCATTACCAGTAATAATTAGTGTTGATTCTTTATCAGCAACCAATAACATAGCTTCTAGACGGCGTAAAATTCTGTCAGTTCGCCAGTCTTTGGCTAATTCGACAGCTGATCTTAAAAGATTACCTTGGTGTTTTTCAAGTTTTGCTTCAAATCGCTCAAGCAACGTAAATGCATCTGCGGTACCGCCGGCAAACCCAACTAATACACGATTATTGTATAGTTTGCGGACTTTGCGGGCGCCTCCTTTAACAACTACATTACCAAGAGTAACTTGCCCATCCCCACCAAGAGCAACCTTACTTCCTTTTCTAACAGATAAAATAGTTGTGCCGTGAAATTGTTCCATATTCGCTTCTCCGTTAGGTCCTGCTACTTAATACAAGGACAAATAATAACCATGTACAAATTGGGATGTTTTCTAAAATTACAAGAGAGAATTATACAAAAAGATAATGCATAATTTTTTTGTTTTTCTCCTATATAAAACAAAGAAGTCCAAGCTTTATTAGTCTTGTTATGTGGCTTATGTATTCACATTATCTTAAGCCTGATGGCAAAAGAGTACTGTTATAATGACAAACTTGTTTTGATTATTTTAGATGCCGATTTTAGTTGATAAAGGACGTACTTATGGAAGAACGTTTTGTTGATCTGGAGATGAGAATCAGTCATCAAGAAGATATGATAGATGAGCTTAATAAGGCGATTTATCAGCAACAAAATCGTATTGACCAGTTAGAAGCTACCATTTTAGAACTTGCTAGGCATTTAAACGAAAGAATTGATAGCAATATGGTTTTGCGTCACGAAAAGCCACCTCATTATTAATATAAAAAACTTTCATTGAGTAAGTTAAAAATGAAAATGTCACCTCAAGAACAGGAATTTCTCCATGCAAAGTTAAATATGGAGACAGCTCAAATGCCATGGAGAGAATTACAACGTTATTTCGCTTCAGGTCATATTATTGCTATTGGAGATGGTTTAGATCTAGTTAGTGTTGCCGTGATGATGGCAGCAGATGATACAGAAAACATTTCTCGTTTAATTGAACAAAAGCGAATTGAAAGAGTTACAGACGAACAAGCACAAAGCTGGTTTGATGAAGATGCAAATTTATGGACAGTAGTTGTAAAACCTTGGATCTTAGTTCAAGCTAAAAAAAACACTATCCCAAATGGTAGTCTGTTGAACTAATGAAGCAGAGAGTTTTTAGGAAACTATCATGTCTATTCGTCTTATTGTTGGTTTAGGTAATCCTGGTGCTGAATATGAACAAACTCGTCATAATGCGGGTTTTTGGTTTGTTGAAAATTTGGCATATAAAGTAGGTGCACCTGCATTAAAAAAAGAATCGCGTTTTCAAGCGTTAGTTTGCCGCGCAAAAATTTCAAATCAAGATGTTTGGCTAGTGGAACCTCAAACGTACATGAATTTATCTGGTCGAGCAGTGGGTGCTTTAGCTCGATTTTATCGGATTAATCCAGAAGAAATTTTAGTTGTGCATGACGAGTTAGATATTGGTATAGGCATTGCTCGTTTAAAAAAGGGTGGTTCAACAGGAGGGCATCGAGGGTTGAACGATATTGTTTCTGCACTGGGGTCTCAAAATTTTTGGCGTTTACGGTTGGGAATTGATCATCCAAGAAAAACAAATCCCAAAATGGCTGTGATTGATTATGTGCTTCAACGCCCAAGTGATAAAGAAATGCAGTTGATCGATAAATCTATTGAGCGGGCACTTGAAGTTATTCCTTTGATTTGTGAGGATAAATTTGATGTAGCTATGAAAGAGCTTCATACAGCTCAATAAAATAAAAAACACCCCTCATTCTTTTGTAGATTTTTCTAAAATCTACAAAAGAATGAGGGGTGTAATAAGATTAGAAATCTTTATTCGCTTTTAGCTTCTTCAGTAGCAGATTCTTCAGAAGATGCTGCTGCAGCGGATGCAGTTGCAATTACCATAGCAGTGTCATGGCTTGTTGCAGAAATACCATTTGGCAATTTCAAATCGGACAAGTGTAAGATTTGTCCAACATCCAAATTGCTTAAGTCGACTTCAATGTATTCAGGCAGATCAGCTGGCAGACAGGTAATGTCTAACTCATTAACTGCATGATGAATGCTTCCGCCAGATTGTTTTACAGCAAGTGAAACTTCTTCATTTACGAAGTGAAGTGGAACTTTAACGTGAATTGGTTGGTCGGAACGAATACGTTGAAAATCTACATGCAAAACTAAAGGTTTGTATGCATGCATTTGATAATCACGTAACAGAACCTTTTCTACTTTTCCATCAATTTCGAGATCCAAAATAGAAGAATGAAAAGCTTCTCTTCTCAATGCATGGAAAAGAGCATTGTGATCCAATTTAATTGGAAGTGGTTTGTCTGTACCACCATAGATGATACCTGGGGTCATACCAGCAGTTCTCAGGCGGCGGCTCGCTCCGGTACCCTGTTCTGCTCTTAAAAAAGCTACAACTTTCATTGTTTACTCCAAAAATAAGGACATTAGTCCTGTTTGCAAAATTCCCGCGACCAGGAATTTTAGAAAAAACGCTGAATAAATTCAGCAACGAATACTTTAAATAGAAATAGTTTCTGCCTCTAAGAAGAAAGACATAACCGAATCACCTGTACTAATGCGACGGATAGTTTCTGCTAAAAGCTCAGCACAAGAGACTTGACGAATTTTTGAACATTGTTCTGCAGCATCAGATAAAGGAATCGTATCTGTAACAACTAATTCGTCCAATCTGGAATTATTGATGCGTTCTATAGCAGGACCGGAAAGAACAGGGTGGGTACAGTAAGCAACAACCATTTTTGCGCCTTTGTCTTTTAAAACTTCAGCGGCTGTTGTTAAAGTGCCTGCTGTATCTACCATGTCGTCCATAATGACACAGTTTCTTCCTGCAACTTCACCAATTACATTCATTACCTCGGATTCATTTGCACGTGGACGACGTTTGTCAATAATAGACAAATCACAGCTTAATTGTTTTGCTAATGCACGAGCACGAACAACACCACCTACATCAGGTGATACAACGAGCAGGTCTTTATATTTCTTTTTCAGAAGATCTCTGAAAAGCACTGGTGAAGCATAAATGTTATCAACAGGAATATCGAAAAAACCCTGAATTTGGTCAGCGTGGACATCCATAATTAAAACACGGTCCACACCAACTTTTTCAAGCATATTAGCGACTACTTTTGCTGAAATAGCGACACGGGTCGATCTAGGACGACGATCCTGTCTTGCGTAACCAAAGTAAGGAATTGCTGCTGTAATACGTTTGGCAGAAGCGCGTTTTAATGCATCTACCATTAACAGTAATTCCATTAAGTTATCGTTGGTCGGCGCACATGTTGATTGCATGATAAATACTTCTTTACCACGAACATTTTCATTAATTTCTACCGTGACTTCGCCGTCAGAAAATTTAGAAACGTATGCTTTACCTAAAGGGATTCCTAATTCACTGGCTACTTTTGAAGCTAATACAGGATTAGCATTACCAGTAAAAAGCATGAGATTCGGGTCAGACATGATTTTCCTGTTGTAGGTTATTACAAAATCAAAAGCCGCAATTTATATGCGGCTTTAAACAACTTTTTTATCGGGCAAAGCACTATATTGTGGCAGGGGAAGAAGGATTCGAACCTTCGCATGCTGGAATCAAAATCCAGTGCCTTAACCAGCTTGGCGATTCCCCTGCAGATACCGTTTCCCAGCTTGCCGGATATTTTAACAACTATTTCCGTTTGATATATTTAATTTACTATCAAACGGATGATATTTTAACCCTTTTGCCTTCCAAGCATTCCATTTTTTAGGAATATTTTTTATGACTTTATCAGCATCAGCTTCATTATTAAAATGAGCAAAAATGCAAGATCCTGATCCTGTCATTTTAGCATTTGCATAGTTGCTTAGCCACTCAATAGCCTCAGAAACTTGAGGATACAGCTTTTCTGCAACAGTTTGCAAGTCATTTTTTCCTAAAATGTTATTTTTAGTTAAATAACTTGGAAAGTCAGATATTTTGATCTTTTCTGTGTTTCTTGTCAATTCTTTTGATGCAAATATCTGGGAAGTTGGCACAGAAACATTAGGATCAATGATAATAAACCAGCCTTCTAATCCATCAACTGGCGTTAAAATCTCTCCAATTCCTTCTGCGAAAGCATTTTGTCCAAAAATAAAAAAAGGAATATCAGCACCAAGTTTAAGACCGATTTTTAAAAGTTCCTGTTTTGTTAAACCACATTTCCAAAGATGGTTTAGTGCCATAAGAGTGGTTGCTGCATCAGAAGAGCCACCTCCTAACCCACCCCCTGCTGGTAAATTTTTTTCTATCGCAATATCAACACCTAATTTTTTTCCTGTGCGTTTGTAATTTTCTTCTTGAAGCAAATGCGCAGCGCGGATGATCAAATCTTGTTTTTCAGGGATGTCTTTTATGTGAGTTGTTCGATGAATTTGATCGTCGTCTCTAAGAGAGTAATGTAAAACATCGCCAAAATCGATTAACTGAAAAACCGTTTGTAAGAGATGATATCCATCATCTCTTCGCCCAGTGACATGTAAAAATAAATTTAATTTTGCGGGAGCTGGGCAATGATATAGTGTGCGAGTCATAGGAAATTAATTTTTAAACTTGATTACCATTTATCAATGATAAGTCTAATTTGTATTTGATTGATATGTTTTTTTGCTGTTGTTGGTGGTGTATAAACCATATCAATTCGTCGGGGAATACGTTGGTTTTCTGAAGATAAATTCCAACTCACATACTGGATTTGCCAGCCATTTGAAAAAGTGATTTTAGGTTCATTTGTATCTACCGGGGTAGGGATATCATGTTGATCGATTACATATCCTTGTATCCAGTTTTGCATGTGCGATATGGGTAAGTACCATCCCAATTGATAAAACAGTAATGTCTCAACGTTATTTGCTCGAATAGGTTTTTTGCCTGATGCGGTATAAATAGCTTCGTAAGGGGAAATGTCGATAGTTGCTAATGTCTGTCCTAGTGGAGACATCAGATCAATATGTGTCTTGCTATTATCGGTTTTCCAATTAAATTTTCCATGTAATGATTTATTTTCACTTTCATCGAAAAATGTATACTGAATAGAAATGCGACCAGACATCTCCATTTCTGTACGGTAAGCTCTTAAAGGATAAGAGGTAATATCATCAGTTTCATTATGAATTGACTGACATCCGTACAGTAGAATAAAAATGAGATATAAAAAACAATGTTTTAACAAAGGTGAAAAGAATTTGTTTTGCATGAAAATAAAATTTTTGCTGAGAGAAATAACGCAGAAAATTCAAGTTGATCTAAAAAAGAATAGCGAATTATTATAAGTAGCTAAAGAAAGAATTTTTATAATAGAAAATAAAAAAATATCAGGTTTCCATGCATTATGAAACCCGCACGAGAAAAAAACACTACATTAAAAACAAGGTATAAACAGTCGGAATTTGATTTTTCCAGTCTATTGATTTCATGGCAAAAACAATATGGAAGGCACAATTTGCCATGGCAAAAAAGCAAAGATCCATATCGGGTATGGCTTTCAGAAATTATGTTACAGCAAACGCAGGTCGCAACAGTTATACCTTACTATGATCGCTTTCTAACTCGATTCCCTAATATTGAAACTTTAGCTGACGCCTCCATTGATTCTGTTATGGCAGAGTGGAGCGGCTTAGGATATTACTCTCGTGCACGAAATTTACATCAATGTGCGAACTTGATTGTTCAACAATATGGAGGGATTTTTCCATCTGAACCAAATTTACTTGAAAAATTGCCAGGAATTGGCCGATCTACTGCTGCGGCTATTGCCGTTTTTTCTTTTGGTAAACGAGCTGCTATTTTGGATGGGAATGTTATTAGAGTTTTTTCCAGAATTTTTGGAATTGATGAATATGCGGGAAATAAAGCAGTAAAAGATCGTCTGTGGGAATTGGCAGAGTCTTTGTTACCAGAAAAAGAATTGGCAAGTTATACACAAGGATTAATGGATTTAGGAGCAACTGTTTGTGTACGAAGTAAGCCTTCTTGTCATATTTGTCCATTTTCAAGATATTGTCATGCTTTTAGAGAAGGAAAAACAGCAGAGTTACCAACGAAAAAACCAGTTAAGAAGCTTTCTGAAAAACAAGTTTTTATGCTTGTTTTCATTAAGGAAAATAAGGTTTTGTTAGAAAAAAGACCTGCTTCGGGTATTTGGGGTGGACTTTTGTCGTTTCCTGAATTAACAAATTTCACTTCTTCTGAAGTTCAAAAATTACCAGATAAGATGCGTTTTCTTGAGAAAGTGCGAGATTACGAAGTGCTAGAAAGTTTTACGCATACTTTCACTCATTTTAAGTTACAAGTTACTCCAGTTTTAATCAATTTTTCAAAGAAAAAAGAGAAACAAACTGAAGAATCGTATATTTGGTATGCTTTAGAAAACATCAGCGAGGCGCCTTTGCCTTCGCCGGTAAAAAAATTATTAAAGAAAATACAGTCTTTTTTGTAAGAACCTGAATTATTAAAAAATCAAGATAAATTTCTGTGGCGGATTAAAACATTTTCATTTTTACTGAAATGTTTAGCTAATTCTTCAACCATATAAACAGATCGATGTTGACCGCCTGTACAACCGATAGCAACGGTAAGATAACTTCGATGATCTCGTTTGTAGGATGGAAGCCATTTTTCAACAAACTGTTGGATATCGGTTAGAAATTCTTCAACTTCCTTTTGTTCTTTTAGAAATTTCTTGACGGGTTCATCTTTTCCTGTGAGTGGACGCAAGCGTAAATCATAATAAGGGTTAGGTAGATTGCGTACATCAAATAAGATATCAGCATCTTGCGGGATGCCAAATTTAAATCCAAATGATTCCAAATGCAAAGTTAGATCATTTGTGTATTCGGCATCTACAAATTCTTTTATCCACGCACGTAATTGATTAGTTGAAAGGTGAGATGTGTCGACAATATGAGCAATTGATTGAATATCAGACAGCATTTCTCTTTCTGCATGAATTGCTTCCATTAAAGTGCGTTGATCAGAAAGGTCATGACTTGATAAGGCTCGATGAGCAAGAGGGTGACTACGACGGGTTTCTGAAAAACGATTAATTAGTGAGGAAGTATCTGCTGTCAAAAAAATGACTTGAATATGATGCCCATTTTGGCGAAGCTTCTCTATGGAGGCAGGCAAATTTGAAAGGGATTGAGCACTACGAGAATCTACAGCAACCGCTAAATGGGTTTTGTTTTCTTCGATACAGGTTGCAACAAGGTTGGGTAGTAATACGGGAGGAAGATTATCTACACAAAAATATCCAACATCTTCTAATACATTTAAGGCAACCGATTTTCCAGAGCCTGATATACCGGTAATAAGAATAATGTACATTTTGACTCCTAGGAAGATTTAATTAAGCAACCAATTTATCGATATTTAATTTTATTTGAATTGTCGTCTCAATCAAGAATTTAATCTCTCGTCATAGCTTTTCTTTGACGTTCCATAAATTCTTCCATTGTGTTAAATCCACGTAACTGCATAATCGTATTACGAACAGCGGCTTCTAGCATAACAGCAATATTACGTCCTGCAGCAACTGGGATAACTACCTTACGAATTGGAATACCTAAGACTTCTTGTGTTGGTGAAATGATAGGTAAACGTTCTGTTGTATCTTCACCAATTCGACTGCGTATTAGATGGGCAATAAGTTTTAATTGCATTTTTTGCCGCACTGCAGTTTCGCCAAAAATTGCTCTAATATCCAAAAGCCCTAAACCACGAACTTCTAATAGATTTTGTAATAATTGTGGAGCTCTTCCTTCGATTACGTTAGGAGCAATTCTTGCAAATTCGACCGCATCATCTGCAACTAAACCGTGATTTCGTGTAACCAATTCCAAGCCTAGTTCGCTTTTTCCTAAACCAGATTCACCTGTAATTAGAACACCAACGCCCAATACATCCATAAAAACGCCATGCATAATAATGCGTAATGCGAGTTTTTTAGAAAGATACACACGTAGATAGTCAATAATTTCAGCGGCGGTTAATGGTGTTGTAAAAAGTGGAATGTTGTTAGCATTACATACAGTATGTAAATCAGAAGGAACTTCTAGTCCTCTTGCAACAATTAAGGCAGGGGGATTGCAGTCAACAATCTCGTGGACTAAATAAGCTCTTGAGTCGGGTGATAATTTGTCGTAATAACTAATTTCTTGCCTACCAAAAACCTGAATTCGCATGGGATGAATCAGGTTAAGGTGTCCAACTTGATCTGCTGCAGATACAGTACCAGGTGAGACTTGACGATTTCCTCCTTCCAAACCGGCAAACCATGTCAGTTTTAGCGGTTCCCTGTTTTCAGTATAAATTTGCTGAATGGTTAAGGTTTTTGGAGTCGTCATATTAATTTTTAAGAAGTACTCTTTTTTTGTAGATGTATTGGTAGCCAAGAAGTAATCATATTGTGAATGACTTCTGGATTTTTTTCTTGTGTTAAAGCATCTCTGAATGCTGTATCCGAAAACATTTCTGCAATTTCTGAAAGTATTTCTAGATGTTTTTGAGTGACATTGTCAGGGATCAAAAGCGTAATCAATAGAGTGACAGGATTGTTATCTGGAGAACCAAATGCGAGAGGTTCTGCTAATTGAATGAATGCCGCTATAGGTGTTTTTAGCCCCACAACTCGTCCGTGGGGTACTGCTACGCCTTGTCCAAGACCTGTGGAAGCTAAATTTTCCCGTTCCAATAAACTTTCGGAAATAATCGATGAAGAAATTGCGCATTGCTTCTCAAAAAGCTGAGCAACTTTTTCGAATAACTGCTGTTTATCGGCAGCTATTAAGTCAAGTGCAATATTTTCACGAGGTATGATCTTCGATAGATTGGTACTCATGCGAAACAAAAATTTTAGTATTACTTAAAAATATAAATCCCATTGAATTTTTGACAATAAGCTAATATCCATTTGCATTATTGTCAATTTAAATCGGTTTTTTATGCCTTACTGGCGAGCATTCCGAATAAATAAAGGACGTTTTCCTGATGAGGTATTACTTCTAAATGGATTAATGCTAATGCCTCCTCGTCTCGTGTAACGTGCGTAAACAGTTAAACTTTGAGGTTTGCATGCTTTTAGGATATCCATGAAGATTCGCTCAACACATTGTTCATGAAAATCTTGTTGTGAGCGATAACTGATCAGGTATTTTAGTAAACCCTCTTGATTAATTGCGTGTCCTACATAGTGAATTTGAATGCTTGCCCAATCAGGTTGTCCTGTTACCGGACAATTTGTTTTTAAAAGGTGTGAAACCAGTTTTTCCTCAACAGGTGGTTCTTCTGTATTCGTTGTTAAAAGAGAGGGATCACGTGAATATTGATTTGCTTCAATATCCAATCTATCCAGTAATAATCCATCAAGTTCTTCAATGTTGATTGAAGAAAATGCAGGTTGTTGTATAAGAGTCACATTAACAAAAGAGCCAAAAGCGTCAGATAGGTCAGCACGTAATAATGCAATAACTGCGTCTGCATCAGCTAGACGCATTTGTGCTAAAGAATTGAGATACAGCTTCAATGATTTCGATTCAACAATATTGGGTGAGTCTGAGGAAACCGTAAAGTTCATGATGGCAACTTGTGGTTTTCCTCTCATGTTTAACCAAGAAAGTTCAAAAGCATTCCAAATATCTAGACCATAAAAAGGGATAGTTCCTGTGATACCTAATTCTTCTCTCATAGGTTGGCGAGGAATGGTATAGAGAATGCTTGGATCATAACTTAATGGAGTCGAAACAGTTTTCCCTAGAGGAGAATTTTCCGGGGTGTTTGGTGTAGTAGCATCATTTGAAGTTGTCATATGCGTAAACTTATAGCGATAAAAATATTAATTTAGTTACTAACCAAGAAAAAGTTTGTAAACAGGGTTATCGGTTTCTTCTTGGAAAGGATAACCTGTGTTTGTTAAAAATTCTTGAAAAGATTTCATTTCATTTTTGGGTACCTGAAGACCGACTAGAATACGTCCATAATCAGCACCATGATTACGATAATGGAAAAGACTGATATTCCAGTTTGGTTGCATGAAAGACAAAAAGCGCATTAATGCACCTGGACGTTCAGGAAACTCAAAACGATAAAGCATTTCGTTTTTTGCTAAAGGACTTTTTCCACCAACCATGTAACGAATATGTAATTTGGATAATTCGTCATTCGTTAAATCAATGATGGGGAAATTTTGCTGTTTAAAAGTTTTAGCGATCTGACTGGCTTCATCTTCGTTTTGAACCTCTAAACCGACAAAAACGTGTGCTTGTTTTTCATTACTGATTCGATAGTTAAATTCCGTAATGTGACGAGGGCCAACCAATTCGCAGAAACGCTTGAAGCTACCAGATTCTTCAGGGATGGTTACTGCAAAAATAGCTTCTTTATTTTCACCAACATCAGCGCGTTCAGCAACAAAGCGTAATCGATCAAAATTCATATTTGCGCCACTAGTGACGGCAATTAAGGTTTCGTCTTTAAGTGGTTTACGCATTTTCTTGCTTTGGGAAACATAAGCTTTTAGACCAGCGACAGCTAAAGCACCTGCGGGTTCTAAAATACTACGAGTATCAAGAAACACGTCTTTAATAGCAGCGCAGACGTCGTCTGTATCTACTTCAATAATTTCATCAACGTATTTTCGTGCAAGTCGGAATGTTTCTTGTCCGATCTGTTTTACAGCAGTGCCATCAGAGAAAAGACCAACGTCAGAAAGAACGACACGACGTTTTGCTTGTAGGCTTTTTGCCATAGCGTTCGAATCAACGGTTTCTACACCAATAACTTTTATTTCAGGACGAATTTGTTTGATATAGGCAGCAACACCGGAAATCAAGCCGCCTCCGCCAACAGCAACAAAAATAGCATGAATAGGTGACTGACGCTGACGTAATATTTCCATTCCAATTGTGCCTTGTCCTGCAATAACATAAGGATCATCAAAAGGATGGATAAAAGTTAATTGATGTTGTTTTTCTAGTATTAAGGCATGCGCATATGTATCTGAAAAAGAATCTCCATGCAAAACAACTTCAACATTATCTTTTCCATGTTCTTTTACGGCTTCAATTTTGACTGGAGGTGTTGTTGTCGGCATTACAATCATGGCACGACAATTTAAACGGTTAGCAGAAAGAGCAACACCTTGTGCATGATTGCCTGCAGATGCGCAAATAACACCATTTTTTAGTTGTTTTGCGGAAAGATGGGCCATTTTGTTATAGGCACCACGTAATTTGAAACTGAAAACATGTTGCATATCTTCTCGTTTCAATAAGACTTGATTTCCCGTTCTTTGAGACAGATATGATGCCGTTTCTAATGGCGTTTCAAATGCCACATCATAAACACGTGCAGTAAGAATTTTTTTTAAGTAGTCAGTCATGATAAGCCTAAAAGGCAGATTAAGTTGCAGGACATTATAATCCAGTATGAATAAGTTATTTTAGTTGTTTGAATATGAGATGAACATTCTCATAATATTATTGTCCTAAAAGAAATCCAGGAAAATTGGTTGGCTTGCTAAAAAATGGTTGAATCTGCTGTTCATTGGTTACTTAGTTATCTGGCTATACCAGAAATTGGGTTAACTTCTGTTTTTATTATTTGCTTTGTTTCTGCAACACTGTTGCCAATGGGATCAGAGCCAGCTGTTTTTGCAGTAGTCGCTGCTGATGGAAATCTTTTTTGGCAGGTAATGCTAATTGCTACGATTGGCAATACTTTAGGTGGTGCGGTTAATTATTGGATTGGTTTAGGGACACGAGAAGTTTTTGCTAAGGAGAAAAAAACATATTGGTTTGGTTGGTTAGAAAGATTTGGTGCAAAAACAATGCTTTTAAGTTGGTTACCGGGAGTAGGTGATCCAATTTGTACATTAGCAGGTTGGTTAAGGCTTCCTTTCTGGTCAAGTTTGTTTTATATGGCTGTTGGTAAATTTCTTCGTTATTTGATTATGACCACGATACTTTTACATATTCCTAATGAGTATTGGAGAAATATTGCTAATTTTCTAGGGTAATATTTTTTGTTGAAGATATTAATAACCCGTCTTTTTCCCAAAAATGTACAATTTATGGATTGATTGGTCGCTAAAGAGGCTAAAAACGAAATCTTCTTGTTAAGAATTCATAACTGAAATAAAAAACATGAAAAAAGATTGTGTGCTGTGTTCTGTTTCGGAAATGGAAAAAATTATTCTTCAAAATGAAAAGTGGAGAGTTATTTTAGTTGATGATGCACTGTATCCCGGTTTTTGTAGAGTAATTTGGCAAAGTCATTGTGCGGAAATGACAGAATTATCCGAATCTGACCGCCAAGAATGTATGAAAGTTGTTTTTTGTGTGGAAACAGCCATTAGAAAAGTAATGAGTCCTGCAAAAATTAATTTGGCTAGTCTTGGTAATATGGTTCCGCATTTACATTGGCATATTATTCCTCGTTATGTTAATGATGCTCATTTTCCGGAATCAATTTGGGGACAAAAACAAAGAGATGTTGATGAAGTTGTTTTAACGCAAAGAAAAGCTTTGTTACCTCAATTAGAAATCACTATTCGGCAATTGCTTCAATAATAGATACATTTATAAAATGATGTTAATAAAACTATCTATTATTTTTTCTTGATATGGTAGAGAAAAAAACACATTTTGGTTATACACAAGTTAATGTGGAAGATAAGGCTGGAAAAGTAGCAAACGTATTTAATAGCGTTGCCCAGCATTATGATCTGATGAATGATTTGATGTCAGCAGGATTACATCGAGCATGGAAAACATTTACCGTCATACAGGCGGGAGTACGGAAAGGATTTAAAGTACTTGATATTGCCGGTGGAACGGGAGATTTAACCCTTTCATTTGCTCGTGAAGTTGGTGATACAGGACAAGTCTGGTTAACAGATATTAATGAGTCAATGTTACAGATTGGTCGCGACAAATTATTAAATCAAGGTCATCTTGTACCTACTTTGGTTTGTGATGCAGAAGAATTGCCATTCCCAGATAATTATTTTGATAGAGTAGTTGTATCCTTTGGTTTAAGGAATATGACGAATAAAGACAAAGCTTTATCTGAAATGAATAGAGTTTTAAAAAAAGGTGGAAAACTTTTAGTATTGGAGTTTTCTAAAGTTTGGAAACCGTTGCAAAAATTGTATGATATGTATTCTTTTGCAGTCTTGCCTTGGCTAGGCAAGCATATTGCAAAAGATGAAGATAGTTACCGTTATTTGGCTGAATCGATAAGAATGCATCCTGACCAAGAGTCATTGTTACAAATGATAGAGAAATCAGGCTTTATTAATGTGAAGTATTTTAATTTAGCAGCAGGAATAGCTGCGTTACATACGGGTTTTAAATTGTAATCATTAGGAATCTTATGAAGAAATTTTTAGTAGCTTTTGTATTGATCGCTAGTTTGTCTACGATGGCTGTTTCTGATGTTTATGCACGTCGTTTTGGTGGAGGGTCTTTTGGTCGCCAATCACTGAATATTAATCGAATGCAGCGTGCGAAGCCAGCGACAACTCCTACGCAACAAAAACAGGCAGCTGCAAATAAACAATCCCAACAACAAGGAGCTAATGCGCCTAAACAGGGTAGCCGATTTGGTGGATTATTAGGCGGAGCCCTTTTAGGATTAGGATTGGGGGCATTGCTGGCTCATTTTGGAATTGGCGGTGATATGGCAGGAATGATTAGCACGATTTTGATGCTAACCATTTTGTATTTTGTTGTAAAAATGATTTTCAGAACGCTAGCGAGAAAACAGCAGGCAGCATTTCAACAGGCGGCAAATACGGGAGGGTATTACAATGTTCCAAATCCTAACAATACGCCTCCAATAGGTGCGGGGATTTCTCGTCAAGAATTTTCTTCTGTTCCTGACAATGAACAAACAGTATCTAATGATATAGAGTCTCCATTAACATGGGATGTTCCGGCTAATTTTGAAGTAAATTCATTCATTAGAAATGCTAAATCCTATTTCATTCGCATGCAGGCCGCATGGGATAAAGCTAATCTGGATGATATTTATGAATTTACAACACCAGAAATGTTTGCTGAAATAAAATTGCAGTTACAAGAAAGAGGTCCTTCTCCAAATATTACAGATGTTATTTCCTTAGATGCAGACTTGTTAGGAATAGAAACGATTGGAGATGAATATTTTGCGAGTGTTAAATTCACTGGAACCGTTAAAGAAAATGAAAATGCGGAAGTGACAGAATTCTCTGAAGTTTGGAATTTGACACGTCCGGTTTCTGGTAAAGAAGGGTGGGTTTTAGCAGGGGTACAACAATTATCTTGATTTGCTTTAATCAAATAATGACCAAGCAAATCGCCCGCGGAAAGAATGCGGGCGATTTACTTTAAAAAAGAATCGTTTTTTATACTTTTTAAGTATTTTTAGACCTGTTATAACGAATAGAGCACATATTAGACTATGCGAAAAATTGGTCGTCTGTTAACCATTTTGTGGATAGCCATAAAGTATGGACTTGATGATGTTATGTCATCAAGCATGAAACAGTCGCGTAGTTTGCTTTTATTTCGATCCCTTTTTTTCTGGCGGCATTTTTCTATACCAAGAGGTCAGAGATTACGTTTGGCTTTAGAATCATTAGGTCCAATTTTTATCAAACTTGGACAAGCATTATCAACTCGTCCAGATTTGGTACCCGCAGATATTATTCAAGAGCTATCTTTGTTGCAAGCTCAAGTTCCTCCATTTGATTCAGAATTGGCCGTTCAGCAAATTAGAGAAAATCTGGGAGCACATCCAGATGAGCTTTTTGCTTATTTTGATCCAGTTCCAGCGGCATCAGCTTCTGTTGCTCAAGTTCATTTTGCAGTGCTTTATAGCGGTATTGAAGTTGCCGTTAAAATTTTACGACCTGGGATGCAAAAGAGAGTTAGTCGAGATATTGAATTAATTCGAGCGATAGCCAATTTATGTGAAAAACTCTGGAAAGATTCTCGTCGTTTGCGTTTACGTGATGTCGTTGATGAGTTTGATAAATCATTACAAGATGAGCTAGATCTTATGCGTGAGGCTGCAAATTGCAGTCAATTTAAACGTAATTTTGCAAATTCCCCTTATTTAGTTGTTCCAGAAATCCACTGGGAATATTGTTCTTCCAATGTGATGGTTATGGAACGGGTTCGTGGCATTCCTGTTTCTCAAACAGATCGATTAGTTGCAGAAGGTTTGGATCTGAAACAACTTGCAAAACATGGAGTTGAAATCTTTTTAACACAAGTTTTCCGAGATGGTTTTTTCCACGCGGATATGCATCCAGGAAATATTTTTATTTCGACAGAGATGCAAACTTATGGTCGTTATGTCGCGATTGATTTCGGCATTGTGGGTATTCTCAGTAATTATGATAAAGCTTACTTAGCTGAAAATATTCTTGCATTTTTCCATCATGATTATCGTCGTGTTGCAGAAGCGCATATTGAATCAGGATGGGCACCTAAAAATACGCGTGTAGAAGAATTAGAAGCAGCAGTACGTACTTGTTGTGAGCCTATTTTTGATAAACCACTTAAAGATTTTTCTTTAGGACAATTGCTTATACGTCTTTTCCAGACATCTCGACGTTTTAATATTGAAATACAACCTCAGTTGGTGTTGTTACAAAAGACCATGTTAAATATTGAAGGGTTGGGAAGACAATTAGATCCAGATTTGGATTTATGGAAAACTGCAAAGCCTATTCTTGAAAATTGGATGAAGGAACAGATAGGCTTAAAAGGGATGTATAAACAATTGAAGTTGGAAGCAGTCAGGTACGGACATATTTTTCCACAATTACCTCGTTTGGTTCAGCAAGCGTTGATTAAAATTTCTGAACCGGATACAGAAAAAGAAATACTGTTACAAAAACTTGTAGAAGAACAAAAAAGAATTAAGAGACGATTAAATAGTTTATTTTATTTTGGTTGTGGTCTTTTAATCGGTTTTTTAAGTCTCTACATTTTAGGGGGCTATCGCATAATATTTCTTTGATCTCAGTATTTTTTCTTCAACTGTAATTGATTGCTTTATTTGTTAATAATTAATTAGTTGGACATTCAATTTAAGTATTCGTATAAATATCAAAAGAAAATATTTATAATTAAAAGTTTCCAAAATTATAGGAGTAAAGATATGCCTATTTATGCTTATCGCTGTGAAGAGTGTGGTCATACAGAAGATGTATTACAAAAACTTTCTGATGCACCACTCACAAAATGTACTTCGTGTGGAAAAGAAAGTTTTAAAAAAATGTTAACTGCGGCAGGCGTTAATACAGGATCATCAGGATCTTCGGCAGACTTTGCTTCTCCTTGTTCTGCTTGTCCTATGGGATTTAATGGACCTTGCGGTTAATAATTTCAAAATTAAATAATTATCAGCTGATTCTTAACAGAATATTTTTTGTAATTGATAGACAATAAATAAATTTATAGGCAAAACAAGATGTCGATGCGAACAAACTATTGTGGCCTTACAACAGAGGCACTTTTGGGGCAAACAGTCAGTCTTTGTGGATGGGTCCATAGAAGGCGAGACCATGGAGGTATTATCTTTATCGATTTGCGTGATCGTGAAGGTATGGTGCAGATTGTATGTGATCCAGATCGCCCTAATGTATTTACAAAGGCAGAATCTATTCGTAATGAATATTGTATTCGTGTAACAGGTGTTGTTCGAGGACGACCAGAAGGAACAGTTAATCCGAACCTGCTTTCAGGTAAGGTGGAAGTGTTTTGTGAAGATTTAGAAATTTTGAATGCTTCAGTGACACCTCCTTTTATGTTGGATGATGATCATCTATCTGAAACGACTCGCTTGACTCATCGTGTATTGGATTTGCGTCGCCCAGCAATGCAATATAACTTGCGTTTACGATACAAAGTTGCAATGGAAGTGCGCAAGTTTTTGGATGAAAATGGGTTTATTGATATTGAAACTCCAATGTTGACACGTTCCACACCAGAAGGTGCTCGTGATTATTTGGTGCCTTCTCGTGTAAATGCAGGTGAATTTTATGCGTTACCGCAATCACCACAATTGTTCAAACAACTTTTAATGGTTTCGGGTTTTGATCGTTACTACCAAATCACAAAATGTTTCCGTGATGAGGATTTGCGTGCTGATCGTCAACCGGAATTTACTCAAATCGATTGCGAAACTTCGTTCATGAATGAACAAGAAATTCGAGATCTTTTTGAAAATATGCTTCGTATTGTTTTCAAAAATACGATTGACACAGATTTACCAGAATCTTTCCCGGTTATGCCGCATGCAGAAGCAATGGCTCGTTTTGGATCGGATAAACCAGATTTAAGAGTGAAGTTGGAGCTGACGGAATTAACAGATGTTATGAAAAATGTTAATTTCAAAGTATTCAGTTCTGCAGCAAACTTACCGAATGGACGAGTAGTCGCTCTTTTAGTCCCTGGTGGTGCAAAAGAGGGTTCAGGTATGCCACGATCCGAAATTGATGCTTATACCCAGTTTGTTGCAATTTATGGCGCAAAAGGTTTGGCTTACATTCGTGTCAATGACAAAGAAAAAGGAAGCAGTGGATTACAGTCTCCGATTGTAAAAAATCTTAGTGATGAAGCATTAAGTGCAATTCTTGAACGTACTGGTGCTCAAAATGGCGATTTGATTTTCTTCGGTGCGGATAAAGCCAATATTGTTAATGACGCTATGGGTGCTTTGCGTGTCAAGATTGGTCATTCTGAATTTGGTAAGAAAAATGGTTTGCTTGATGAGGGATGGAAACCATTGTGGGTTGTTGATTTTCCAATGTTTGAATATGACGAAGATGCAAATCGTTGGACAGCAATGCACCATCCTTTCACATCTCCTAAAGATGGTCACGAGGATTATCTTGAAACAGATCCAGGTAGCTGTCTTGCTAAAGCATACGATATGGTACTTAATGGCTGGGAATTGGGCGGCGGTTCAGTCCGTATTCATAGACAAGATGTCCAAAACAAAGTCTTCCGTGCTTTAAAAATTGATGATGAAGAAGCAAGTGAAAAATTTGGTTTCTTGTTGGATGCGCTGCAGTATGGTGCACCACCGCATGGCGGTCTCGCATTTGGATTGGATCGTATGGTTACATTAATGACGGGTTCTGAATCTATTCGTGATGTAATTGCGTTTCCAAAAACACAACGTGCTCAAGATCTCTTGACGCAAGCACCGTCACCTGTAAACGAGCGGCAGCTTCAGGAATTACATATTCGGTTACGGAAAACTGAGCAGTCAAAAACAGTATAAAGGGCTGTGCGATAGGGGTTGTTTTGAGAACGTATAAAATACCAGAATCCGTGCTTGTTGTGATTTATAACAATGAGCTAGATGTGCTTCTGATTGAAAGGGCAGGAAATCCAGGGTTTTGGCAATCAGTAACAGGATCAAGGGCAACTCCTGAGGAAACCCTTTTGGAAACAGCGATTCGCGAAGTAAGAGAAGAAACCGGTATCTCAGTTGTTTCTTCTCTTCAAAAAGAATCGTTGGAGAAAAATGAGGTTTCATATCAATGTTTGCAAGATTGGCAAATAATCAATCGTTATGAAATTTATCCCTCTTGGCGTTATCGTTATGCTCCAGGAGTTACTGAAAATACAGAGCATGTATTTGGTTTATGTGTTCCTAAAGGTATTCAAGTTTTTCTTGAGCCTAGAGAGCATTTGCAATATGTTTGGCTACCCTATTTGGAAGCGGCTGATAAATGTTTTTCATCTTCTAATGCGGAAGCAATTTTACAGTTACCAAGAAGAGTTCAGCCTAAAATTGTTTAAAATCAGTTGTATTTGATTTCCATCAGCAAATCGTATTTCATCTGTTTTCTATTATTTTTTTGTGGTGTATACGTCAAATTTCTTTATTAGAATTTTGCAAAAGCAATTTAAATCATAGATAAACTTTGTTAAACAAGAAAGAAGGGTTTTTTCTTGATAAATCAACAAAATAGATGGCTAAGATCAAAGCTGCTGATATTCTTTTTGCTATGTGTATTTTGTTTTAAGGGTTACGCAGCAGATCAAAACAAAGTTTTTCGTTATGTCTTTCCTGCCTCTGAAACAGGATTTGATCCTGCTGTTGCTCATGATCTTTATTCTTCCCAGGTTATTCGCTCAATATGTGAACCTTTATATACATATGATTATTTAGCGAGACCGGCAAAACTTATTCCTTTAATTGCTGAGGATCTTCCCGAAGTAAGTAATCAGGGAAAAACTTATACGATACGAATCAAAAAAGGGATTTTCTTTGCACACGATCCAGCATTTAATGCAGTTTCTCGAGAATTAACAGTTGCCGATTTCGAATTTGCTATTAAACGGTTGGTTGATCCAAAGGTTAGATCTGCTTGGGGTTGGTTAGTAGAAGATAAAATTGTTGGGTTGGCACACTGGGCAAAAGAAAAAAATCATTTAGGTATTTTGAATTATAAAAAGTCTGTAAAAGGTCTTGAAATACTTGACCCTTATACCTTGCGAATTCACTTAAACAAACCAGATTATAACTTTACTCATATTCTTGCTCATTACCCTACATGTCCAGTTGCACATGAAATTGTTGAAAAATATGGTGATGCCAGTACGCATGTCATGGCAAATCCGGTTGGAACTGGGCCGTATGTTTTATCTGAATGGAAACGAGGAGCCAAAATTGTTTTGATAGCGAACCCTAACTTTCGGAAGATGATTTGGGATTTTAAAGCGGGTAATGATCAAGAAGATGTCCTTATTGTTGAAAAAATGACAGGGAAAGAAATTCCTCAAATCGGACGGGTAGAAATCAATGTTATCCCAGAAGATCAATCGCGATGGTTAGCCTTTCAAAATAAAGAGCTAGATATGTTTAATTTGGATGGACCTTTAGCTCCCAAAGCATTACTAAACGGGAAATTACGACCAGAGTTATCTGCTCAAGGGATACAACTATCGAGGACAATTGATGCCGAGTTAAGTCATTATTACTTCAATATGCAAAATCCCATATTAGGAGGGATGGAAAAAGAAAAAATTGCGCTAAGACGCGCGATTGCAATGGCGCATAATGTTGAAGAGGAAATCCGGGTAATATGGAATGGCGAGGCAATTCCACTTGAATATCCGATTCCGCCAGGGGTTATAGGACATGATTCTTCTTACCAAAGTAGTGTGAAGTATGATCCTCTTGTTGCAAATGCGCTTTTAGATCGGTTTGGTTATAAAAAAGGGTCGGATGGTTGGAGAACGCAACCGGATGGAAGTCCTTTAGAAATTGTTTTTTCCAGCAGAATTGATTCCACAGGACAACAACAAAGCGAGATGTGGAAGAAAACATTTGATTCACTTAACATACGTATGAAAAGTGATCGAAGACTTTTTCCGGATATGTTAAAAGCAGAAAAACAATGTCAGTTAATGATGCGAACCAGTCCTTGGATTGCGGATTATCCTGATGGTGAAAATTTTATGCAACTTTTTTATGGACAACATATAGGGCAAAGTAATAATGGTTGTATGAAAATACCGGAATTTGACGCATTATATGAGCAGTCGCTTTCATTGCCCGACGGAGAAGAGAGGAATCTGCTTTACCATAAAATGACACGAATTTTAGAGGTATATGCACCAACTCGTTTAGGCTATGCACGTTATCGCAATATGCTATTACAACCTAATGTTGTTGGATATAAAAAACACCCGGTTATGCATCATGAATGGATGTATATCGATCTTGATCAAAAAACAAAATAGTTTTTAAATGTAATTTTGGTCTGTTTAAAAATACAAATATATTTTCTTTAAAATCAATAAATTAAAGTTATTTTTTGATTAGATAGCAAAATGAAAAAAATATCACTTACTTCTTTGAAAAAATACGGTTTCTTTTTTGCCTTTTCGGTTTGTTCTTTAATCTATGTATCCTCAGCTATTGCGAGTGATGCGAGAACGACTATCCCGGTATTAAGTGCAGAGCAAATTAGTGTTTTATGCACACAAGGCATAGAAGACTTAAAACAACGAGTAAGTCAGATGGAGGAGATTAAAGCATATACTCCTGACGGGTCTATTCAATTTGTTAAAGAATGGAATCGTTTGGCAATGGCTATAGATGATTTGCACGGACCTGTTTATCTGTTAAGTCAGGTTTCTCCTGATGAGAATGTACGAAAAAGTGCAGAAGTTTGTGATACACAAATGCGGACATTTAATACAGATTTATATCTCAATGAAAAATTGTATAGGAATGTTCGACAATCCCGTTCTACAGATAACGTAGGGAGAAAATTACGCAAAGATATTTTGAATGATTTTGAAGACGCAGGTGTAGCACTGTTACCTAAAAAACAAGAACGTATTCGTGAAATTAGGATTCGATTAAATGAGATTCAACAGGAGTTTTCACGCAATATTCGGGATAACAAAACGAGAGTTGTTTTTACACCTGAGCAAATGACAGGATTACCTGAAGATTATCTTACCCGTTTAAAAAGAGATAGTAGTGGTAATTATTTGTTGGATTTTTCTTATCCTGTTTATATTCCTTTCATGCAATATGCAAAGGACAGTGATGCAAGACGTCAATATCAATTCGAGTTTTTAAATAGAGGCTCTTCACAAAATTTGGAATTGCTTCAGGAGTCTATTTCCTTACGCCATGAAATGGCAAAGTTAGCTGGATATCGTAGTTATGCTGAATACAAATTACGAAGAAGAATGGCTAAGAAACCAGGTGTTGTACAAAGTTTTCTGAATCAGGTACAACAAGCAATCAATATGGCAGAGCAAGATGAGTTACAAGACTTACGAAGCTATAAAGCAAAAACGTTGGGTACACCGCTGTCAGAAACAGTTGTTAAGAGATGGGATGTCGTTTATTGGCAGGAAAAAATAAGAAAAGATCGATTCAATATTGATCAAAATGAAATGCGCAGATATTTCCCAACAGATGCTGCTATTCGTTGGACATTAGCTTTATCAGAATCTTTATACGGGATTTCCTTTAAGGAACGAAGTGTTCCTGTATGGCATGAGGATGTCATGTCTTTTGATGTTTATGATAAAGAAACAGGTGAGCTTTTAGGGGGGATTTATTTAGATCTTTTCCCTAGAGAAGGAAAATATGGTCATGCTGCTGCGTTTCCTGTAAAAGCAGGTAGTACTTTGGAAAACCGTAAACCGATTTCAGTTTTGGTTACGAATTTTAATAGAGTCGGTTTAGATAATAATGAACTTGAGACTTTGTTACATGAATTTGGACATGTATTGCATGGAGTGCTTTCTAAAACACGATACGTTGAACAGTCTGGTACGAGTGTTGAGAGAGATTTTGTAGAGGCGCCATCACAAATGTTTGAAGAGTGGGCACATAAAAAAGAATCCTTAAAGCTATTGCCTCAGTATTGCTCTTCTTCTTGTCCGACTGTTGATGACGAGCTTTTATATCGCTTAAATCAAGCTAGAAAATTTGGGAAAGGAACATTTTATGCTCGCCAGTTGTTATATGCGAAATATGACATGGCGTTATATGACGAAAAATATAAAGATATCATGGCTTTATGGCGAGAAATGGAAAACCAAACAGCTTTAGGGCATGTGGAAGGAACGCAATTCCCAGGACAGTTTAATCACACAATCAGTGGATATGCGGCAGGGTATTATGGCTATTTATGGTCTGAAGTGCTGGCAATGGATATGCTGTCGCAATTTGGGGATAATTTGATGAATCCTAAAATGGGGAAACGTTACAGAACTGTTATTTTGGAGCGAGGTAGTGAAGCTCCCGCAAATGAATTAGTGCATACATTTTTAGGCAGAGAACCGAGTAGTAAGGCTTTTTATCAGGAAATAACCGGTAAAAATTAAAATAGAAGAGAATAGTTGTGCTTGCCTATATTATTCGTCGATTATGGCAAATGATTCCCACGATGTTAGGGGTTCTTTTGCTAGTGTTTTTCCTTTTTAATTGGGTTGGAGGAGATCCTGCCTATATTCTCGCAGGAAAAATTTCAAATCCAGAACAAATTGCGAATATACGAAAACAGCTTGGAATTGACGAGCCTTATTACGTTCAACTGTGGATATTTATTAAACAGGTTGTTACTTTTAATTTTGGGAACAGTTGGAGTACGGGGGAACCTGTTACACAAATTATTGCAACTCGACTTGGACCTTCTCTTACTATATTGATTCCTTTGACCATATTGGAAACATTTATTGCGATTGGTTTAGCTTTGATTGTTGCCTATGTCAGAGGTTCTTTGAGTGATCGTATGATCATGATGGTTTGTACCATAGGCATGTCAATTAGTATCCTTGTTTATATTATTGTTTTTCAATATTGGTTTGCTTATAAGCTCGGATTATTTCCGGTACAAGGATGGGGAGATAGTCTGTTACAAAACCTTTTTCATTACTCACTTTTACCTATTCTTATTTTATTAGTAGTGAGTTTGGCACCGAATCTAAGACTTTTTAGAAGTTTTGTTTTAGACGAAATGGGACAAGATTATGTTCGTACAGCACGTGCTAAAGGGTTAAGTGAAGGAAGGGTTATGTGGGTACATGTCCTTCGAAATGCTGCTATCCCAGTAATAACTTACGTCATGTCAAATTTACCAGCTGTTTTAGTTGGTGCTTTTCTTGTGGAGCGTTTTTTTTCAATTCCAGGAATAGGTAGAGAGATTATTCTTGCGGTTGAAAGAAGTGATTTTCCAGTTATTAAAGCAATCACCATATTAGTTGCAGCTGCAACCATGATTTTTAATTTATTGGCAGATTTACTTTACCGATTGGTAGATGCCCGTGTTCAGCTAAGGTGATTCATGATAACCAATACCAACATATCTGTATCTCCTAGTTTATGGGCAATGGTATGTCGGCGTTTACGCTCAGATATCATATCCATGATATCGCTAGCTGTAGTTGGCTTTTTCTTGGTTATGTTGGTGTTATCCGCTACGGGAATTGTTGCTTCAGATTGGGCAGATGAAGTTGGAGAAAATTATGCACCACCTACTTTTGTTGGGAAAAGTGCCACTGAGGAAGTGAAAATTGCTCCTAGGCAGCAGACAGATATTCGTCCGGAAAATCCTGTTGATCCTTTAAAGGATATTATTCGTCAATTGCGATCAAAACTATCAGGACAAGACCTGAAAATTGTTCAAGAAGATTACGGCATTCAGGATCCATTAGAAAAAGAACTAACAGAAATTCGTGCCGAGGTAAGCGAAATTACTTTATCTGAAAAAACAAATAGAAAAGAAACACTCCCTTTTGGAGCTGATAAATGGGGACATGATGTTATAAAAAAAACCATCAAAGGAGGAGAAACATCAATTGTTGTTGGCTTGGTGTCAGCAATTTTAGCGACTTTTATCGGTACAGTTTTAGGTGCTTTTTCTGGTTATTTTGGCGGCAAAATTGATGATTTTTTTAATTGGTTTTACAGTATTTTTACGTCCATCCCCTATTTGCTGTTAATTTTAGCGGTTGCTGCGGTATTACAGAAAAAAGGTGTATTGACCATTATCCTTATTCTTGGTTTGACGGGATGGACGGGGGTTTTTAGACTTGTTCGCGCGGAATATATACGACACAAGGAACGTGAATATGTTTTAGCAGCTGGTTCTATTGGCGCTTCACATTGGCGTCGAATGTTTTCACATATTTTCCCGAATATTAGTCATATTCCTTTGGTACAGATGTCCATTTTAGCTGTTGGTTTTATTAAATCTGAAGTCATTCTCAGTTTTCTTGGGTTTGGAGTGCCTGTGGGTGTTGTTTCATGGGGAAGTATGCTAAATGAAGCCCAAAACGAATTGATTTTAGGAAAATGGTGGCAATTAACAGCGGTCACGATAGCTATGGCGGTTTTGGTCACAGCGTTCTCACTATTTACAGATGGATTACGAGATGCACTTGATCCACGATTAAGGGAGGGAGCGTGAGTCATAACGAAAAACCGCTTTTGCAAGTTAAAAATCTTCAAATCAGCTTTCGTGTAGATAAGCATTCAACAGTTGAGGCAGTCAAGCATATTTCATTTGATATTCCTCAAAATCAAATTGTTGCTTTAGTTGGTGAATCAGGTAGTGGAAAATCAGTTAGTAGTCTTGCGATTATGGGGCTTTTGCCACCTGAGACGACACTGATTAATGATGATGCAACAATTCTTTTTAAGAATGAAGATTTATTGAAAATGACTATCCGAGAACGACGTAGTTTATGCGGTAGTGATATTTCGATGATTTTTCAGGAACCGATGTCTTCATTAAATCCTGTTTTTACAGTCGGTTTCCAAATAACAGAAATTCTTAAAATTCATCAGGGGATGGATTCATTTTCAGCAAGAAAACGATCAATTGAATTATTGCAAGAAGTTGGTATTCCTGATCCAGAAATCAAAATAGATTCTTATCCGCATCAAATGTCAGGCGGACAACAACAACGTGTCATGATTGCAATGGCAATTGCTTGTGAGCCTAAATTATTGATTGCAGATGAACCAACAACGGCATTGGATGTCACCATTCAAAAGCAGATTATTGATTTAATAAAGTCATTGCAACAAAAACATCAGATGTCGGTTCTTTTTATTACACATGATTTGCAATTGGTTTCTGAAATTGCAGACCAAGTTATTGTCATGAGACATGGGGAAATTCAAGAGACAGGTAAAGCAGAACAGATTTTTTTACAACCTAAACATCCATATACTAAGGCCCTTCTTCAATGTCGACCTTCATTGGATGTGCGTCCTTTGCATTTGCCAGTTATTGAAGATTTTCTTAATCCTCAAACAAAAAATGAAATTGTATTTAAAGAGCGTCAGCGAGGATATACTCAAACAGAAAATCCATTACTTGATGTTAGGCATTTAAAGAAAAGCTTTTTTACTCAAAAAGGTTTTTTTGGTAAACAGGAATTTCAAGCAGTAAAAGATGTTTCTTTTGTTTTGCCGAAAGGAAAAACATTAGGGATTGTAGGAGAATCCGGTTCAGGTAAAACAACAGTTGGATTAACACTTCTGCGTTTACATAAGCCAACTGGTGGACAGGCTTTTTTTGATGGAAAAGATTTATTTTCCATGTCTGATAAAGAGTTTCTACCTTATAAAAAACGGATTCAAATTGTTTTTCAAAATCCATTTGCCTCTTTGAATCCTCGTTTTACAGTTGGTCAAATTTTAATAGAGCCGATGCAAATTCATGGAATTGGTTCAGATAACAAGGAACGCATGAATTTGGCATTTCAATGGTTACAAAGAGTAGGTCTACCAGAGTCATCCTTTTATCGATATCCACATGAGTTTTCTGGGGGGCAGCGTCAAAGAATTGCAATTGCAAGATGTTTAACGTTGCAACCGGAAGTGTTGGTTTGTGATGAATCCGTTTCTGCTTTGGATGTATCTGTTCAGGCGCAAATATTAAATTTGTTACAGGATTTACAAGACGAATTTAGTATCAGTTATCTTTTTATTTCACACGATCTTTCTGTAGTGAAATATATGGCAGATCAGGTCATGGTCATGCAACATGGCGAGGTTGTTGAAATAGCAGATTCAGATGAAATTTATAGAAATCCTCAACATCCTTATACGCAAACCCTTCTTGGTGCGATTCCCAAAGGACGTTATTCGCTTTGATTGATATAAATAGTTTGTGTTGGGAAAGCAAAATTAATTTTTTCTGTGTTAAAGCGTTCCATAATGGCAAGATTTAATGCTTGTTGAGCTTGAACATATGCGTTGTAATCTCCAATATGGATGTAATAGACAATTCTAAAATTCAGGCTGAATTCTCCAATATCTCTAAAATAAACACGATGGAGTTCGGCTATTTTTATATCTTTGAATATGTCACGAACAATATCAGGAATGCGTTTTAACATTTCATTTGATGTGTCAAACGTTACGCCTAATGTATAAACAATTCTCCTCATTTCCATTTTTTTATAGTTATGGATTCGAATTTTTAATAAATCCGTATTAGAGAAAATCAATTCCTCGCCTGTAGAGCTTGTAATTCGAGTTGTTTTTAATCCAATTTTTTTGACAATGCCTGCCTGATCGTCGATAACGATAAAATCTCCGACAACAAAGGGTTTATCAAGAGAAATAGATAAAGAAGCAAATAGGTCTCCTAAAATACTTTGCACAGCAAGTGCAATAGCAATACCGCCAATACCTAGACTGGTAACTAGAGCGGTTACATTAATTCCGAGATTATCTAAAATCAGAAAGAAAGCGATGCTCCAGAGAACGACTTGCAAAATGAAATGAATAATGAAGTAGTTGTTTTCGTCTTGTTCGGTGTTAGGGTCTTGCTGGGAATCAATTCGATGTGCTATCCAACGAGATATGCCTTGAGATGTGGATAAAGTGAATTGGTATAAAAATAAAATAATGGCAGCATGTAGAAAAAAACGGTACATCTCTTTACTCATGTCTAGCATAAGTAAGCCGAGTAAAAGTGAAAACAGAAAGAGCACAAGAATATGAATTGAGCCAATGCTCCTCATTAGAATGTCATTCCAATAATTCTTTGTTTTTATTGTTATTTTTTGAATGTAATTTAATGCAATATATCGTATGCCAAAAAGCATGAGAAAGGCGATTGTTGTAATGCATAAGGCAATAATAAAATGGCTTGGGGGATTACTGTTTACGATTGTTTGCAAATGTTTCATAAACCTATTTTTAAATAAAAAATTCAGTTTTTCTGTTAATGAATTAGTTATTTAAAGGTTATAAGTTTCTGTATTAATAGCAATTTTTTTGAAACAGTTGTTGATCTAATCGGTATGACAAAGTATGGGTGCTTAAATTCATTAAGCATTTAAATGATCAGTGACGGATAAATATTGGAGGCATAAAACAACAAAAGACTGCTTCATTCAATGAATTATGAAGCAGTCTTTAAAGTAGATTTTAAAAATCGAGTGAAATGAGTTGATTAAGCTAAAAGACGGCGAAGCCAGGCAGCTATATCATTTATTTCTTCTAATGAAAGCGTGTGTGTAATAGGATACTCATGCCATTCGACATTGTAATTCAGTTCTTCAAGCAGATTTTTTGCGTCTTGTGCACGGCTGAAAGGAACAACTTCATCATGTCTTCCGTGAGCTAAAAAGACAGGGGTATCCTGATTGATTGGATTTCGATTATCCGGGAATTGTTTAATTAATGGAATATAACCAGACAGACCGATAACACCGCCCATTTTTTCAGGACTGCATAAGACAGTATGTAATGCCATAGCACATCCTTGAGAGAATCCAGCAAGGATAATTTTATCGGATGGAACGCCACGCTCTTTTTCCTGATTGATTAATTGGGTAATTAATCTTTGGGATTCTTCAACACCTTCCGTGTCTTCTTTATCAGAAGCGTCAAAACCTCCATAAATATCAAACCAAGCACGCATTTCATATCCCATATTTACCGTAACAGGGCGTTCTGGTGCATGAGGGAAAATGAAACGAATGGGAGGGCAACCAGCAAGGTCAAAATACTGAACTAAAGGAACGAAACTAGATCCGTGATCGCCAAGACCATGCATCCAAATAATTGAAACTTGAGGATTATCGCCAGTTTCAACTTCATTGTAATCCAGTCTAAGTCTACTCATTTTTTTCTCACTTTTGTTATTGGTTATTCGAATCTTTTTCACTAGGAAAAAGGAAGAGTCGGCTTAGGTATTTTTACTTTCTGCCGGTTTAGGACGCCATGCTTTGGATATGGCATCATTAGTTTGTATATATGGACCACCAATCAAATCAATACAATAAGGAATTGCTGTAAAAATTCCAGGAACACGTAGTGTACCATCTGAATTTCTTACGCCTTCTAATATTTGTCGAATAGCATTTGGGCGACCCGGTAAATTTACAATTAGTGTAGCATGATCTTCATCTTCTCGAATGACTGCTACTTGTCTTGATAGTATGGCTGTCGGAACAAAATGAAGACTAATTTGACGCATTTGTTCTGCAAATCCAGGCATTTCTTTTGTGCCTACAGCTAAAGTTGCTTCTGGTGTAACATCCCGTCGACTCGGACCTGTCCCTCCTGTTGTAAAAATTAGTGAACAACGGTTTTCTTCTATTAATTCTAGAAGTGTTTTTTCAATTTGTTCCTTCTCATCAGGAATAAGACGTGTTTCAAACTTACAAGGAGAAACAATGGCAGAAGCAAGCCAATTTTGCAGGGCAGGGATACCTTCATCCTGATAAGTTCCTGTATATGCACGATCTGAAACGGATACTAACCCAATCGTAATATCTTTTTTAGAACTCATGATGGATTTTCCTCGTCAGTTTGGTTATGAATTTTTGCTTCTTTTATTATTTGAAAAATTTCACGATAAGCCTTGGGTGGTTTACCTTCCGCATGTTCTTTTCTGGCATTACGAATTAAGTTTCGTAAATGTTGTGCATCCACTTGAGGGTGATTTTCTAAAAACTCAGTTAATGCAGAGTCATTTTCAATTAATTTGTTTCGTTGTTTTTCAATAGCATGCATGGTTGCTATTTCTGCTTTTGACTGTCCTTGCCAACTTTCGATTGCTTTATTAATCGTATCAAGATCATCTTGATCTAAATTGCGCATAATCTTTCCAATAAATTGAAGTTGTCGACGTTTGCCTTCTCGACTTTTTATTTTTCGACATTCATCGATTGCTATTTTGAGGTTTTCCGGAAGATCAATACGTTTTACCCGTTCGACAGGCGCTTCTACAAGTTGTTGCCCTATTTTTTGTAGAGCAATCATGTCCCTTTTTAATTGAGATTTTGACGGTTTGTCATATTCTGGTTTTAAATTTACCTGCGAGAAATGGGTTGTATTTTGATTAAAATTAGACATACGATTTTTAACGAAATAAAGATCAATCAGTTATTTTAATAATGTAGCAAAATTAATCAGATTTACATCTAGATGTTATGAAATGTCATATGCTTTTGACAATTCATTCGTTTCTTTGTTACGTAGAGCTATACTTAGATGATAGTCATCTTTGAAATAGAATAAAATCTTTCCATATATTTTTAATAGGATTTTGTATTCTACTTAACTATAACTTACTGAAAATATAATCATCATGAATAATTCCATTTTCATTCACACTCAAGATCAATTAAAACAAATTGCAGAAGATGTTCTTCGCTATGCCAAGGAAAAAGGTGCAACATCAGCTGCAGTTGGTGTCAGTGATGGAAATGGTTTGACTGTAAGCGTTCGAAAAGGTGAAGTGGAAACTATTGAGCGTAACCAGGATAAGGCAGTTGGTGTGACGATTTATATTGGTAAGCGTCGTGGTAATGCCAGTTCATCTGATTTTTCAGAAAATTCTTTACGTGCGACGGTTGAGGCTGCATACAACATTGCCTCCTTTACGCAAGAAGATGAGAGTGCTGGATTGCCAGATGAGGATATGATTGAACGAAATCCTCTTGATTTGCAACTATATTATCCTTGGCAAATTTCAACAGATGAGGCTATTAATATTGCAAAACGCTGTGAAGCAGCAGCTTTTGATTTTGATAAAAAAATTACAAATAGTGAGGGTGCAACTGTCAATGTACAGCACTCTCATTTTATAACAGCAGATTCACAAGGCTTTTTAGGAGGATATCCTTATACGAGACATTCTATTTCTGTTTCACCTATTGCTGGAACGGGAACTGCAATGGAAAGAGATTATTGGTATACCTTCTCTCGAAACCCCGATAAGCTTGAATCTCCTGAGTTTGTAGGTAAATATGCTGCTCAAAGAGCGCTAACTCGATTAAATGCGCGTCAGATAGAAACCCAACGTTGTCCGGTATTGTTTGAGGCACCATTAGCAATTGGTTTAATAAGTGCATTTGTTAATGCTGTATCGGGAGGTGCACTTTACCGACGTTCTTCTTTTTTACTTGATTCAATGGGAACGAAGGTGTTTCCAGAGCATATTACTCTTTTTGAAGATCCTCATATTTTAGGTGCGATTGCATCTTCTCCTTTTGATGATGAGGGAGTAAAAACATCAGCACGTGATGTTATTAAAGAAGGAATTGTTCAAGGTTATTTCTTGTCATCCTATTCTGCACGTCGTTTAGGTATGAAGACAACCGGAAATGCTGGTGGAGCTCATAATCTTTTCTTTACATCATCTAAAACTCGCAAAGAAGATGATTTCAATGCCATGTTAAAAAAACTGGATAAAGGATTACTGGTAACAGACTTAATGGGGCAAGGTGTAAATTATGTGACCGGTGATTATTCTCGTGGGGCTTCTGGTTTTTGGGTTGAAAATGGTGTTATTCAATATCCTGTTCAGGAAATTACCATAGCAGGCAATTTAAAAGAGATGTTTGCTCAGATTGTTGCTGTTGGCGCTGATGTGATCAATCGAGGTGGAAGAGAATCGGGTTCTATTTTGATTGAAAATATGATGGTCGCAGGCAACTAGTAGTAAAGATACATTTACGGTAAAAATCCAGTTATTTACATAAATTAATTTAGGTTGTGCCGGTTCGACTCTGGCCCTGCACCGTACCGATGAGGTATTTCAGAAAAATTATTGAGCTGACTATCTTTGCTCAAATAGAATAAACAAGAATTTTTGTCATAAGAAACTTTTTTATTTCCTGTATTGAGAATTATCTTTGGAAATAGAAATTGATAAAATGAAATAAAGAAAGCAGCGTCTTATATCAAATCAAGATTATAGCGGTTGATTTGAGAGGAGACGCCATGAGTAAAAAAGGAAAGCATGTCAGAAGTCATATAGACGTAAGTGAAGTAGGGAAAGGAAAAATTCGCTTACGTTGTATCAAGTTTGATGAATTTGTAGAACATTATTATTTGCCGCATGCGAGAAGCAGAAAGAG
>JAZUNA010000047.1:0-29232 GCA_045603905.1 Oxalobacter sp.
CCAGGAAATGGTACATTAGTGGCAACGCATGCAGATAGGAAAGAGCTGTTTTTAAGAGCAGGTAGAGAAATTGTTAGTTTGGCAAAACGTTACTATGAACAAGATGATGCTTCTGTTTTACCAAGAAGTATTGTGACAAAAACAGCATTGGAAAATGCAATGGCATTAGATGTCGCAATGGGTGGTTCAACCAATACGGTATTGCACCTTTTAGCAGCAGCAAATGAGGGCGAAATACCGTTCAAAATGGAAGATATTGATCGTGTTTCCCGTCGTGTGCCATGTTTATGTAAAGTATCTCCTGCAACACACGATTACTACATTGAAGATGTTCACCGTGCTGGCGGTATTTTCGGTATTCTGGCTGAGTTGACTCGTGCAGGTCTTTTTGATGCGTCCACTTCATCTGTTCATAGCAAAACAATGGCTGATGCGATTGCTCAATACGATGTCATGACAACAAAAGATGAAGAAGTATTGAAGTTATATCGAGCAGCTCCAGGGGGTATTCCAACTCAAGTTGCTTTTTCACAGGATAGAAGATACGACGAGTTAGATACCAACAGGGAATCCGGATGTATTCGTGACCGTGCTCATGCTTACACTCAAGATGGTGGTTTGGCAGTTTTATACGGCAATATTGCGGTAGATGGTTGTATTGTTAAAACAGCTGGCGTAGATGAAAGTATTTGGAAGTTTACCGGTCGTGCACGTGTTTTTGAAAGTCAGGAAGATACCGTTGAAGCTATTTTAGGCGATCAAATTCAACCGGGGGACGTCATTATTGTCCGTTATGAAGGACCTAAAGGTGGACCGGGTATGCAAGAGATGCTATATCCAACTTCCTATATTAAATCAAAAGGATTAGGAACATCATGTGCACTTTTCACAGATGGTCGTTTTTCCGGCGGTTCTTCAGGTCTTGTTATTGGACATGCTTCTCCTGAGGCGGCATCAGGTGGTGCAGTTGCATTAATTGAAGAAGGGGATATGATCGAAATTGATATTCCTGCTCGTAAAATCAATCTTCAAATCAGTGATGCAGAATTAGCCGAGAGAAGGAAAAAAATGGAAGCAAAAGGCGATCAAGCATGGAAGCCAGTAAAACGCAATAGAGTAGTATCTAAAGCATTACAGGCTTATGCGATGATGGCGTCCTCGGCAGATCGGGGTGCTGTGCGTGATATTAATCAGATTAAGAAATAATTTTTCTTCTCAAGAAAGGATGTTTTTTAACTGATTACAAACAGGGTATATATTCTGGACGAAGCGGACTCTATTCCATTAGGAAGAAGTCCGCTTTTGTAATTTTGAAATGATTTATTTCTTAGTATAAAGGCTTTACTATCCTATAAGGATCTTTAATAGCGTCAATAAAACAGAACAAGTTTTTATGGGAGCTGTTTTATAATCCTAAAATTCAACAGGATAATTATTATGAGTTTAGATTCAGCGAAAAAAAACAGTACATGGTCTGGGCGTTTTTCTGAGCCCGTAGATACATTGGTTCAGCGTTATACAGCTTCCGTTACTTTTGATAATCGGTTAGCACTTTATGATATACAAGGTTCTTTGGCGCATGCAGAAATGTTGTGTGCTCAAGGTATTCTGAGTGAGCAAGACTATTCCGATATTCAAAAAGGCATGTCTCAGATTATTGATGAGATTAATGCAAATCAATTTGACTGGCAGATTGCTTTAGAAGATGTGCATATGAACATCGAGAAACGTCTGACAGATTTAATTGGAGATGCAGGAAAACGTTTGCATACGGGACGTTCGCGAAATGATCAGGTTGCGACAGATGTACGTTTGTATTTGCGATCAGAAATAGATCATATTGTTGAGTTATTACGTAGACTTTGCGGAGCTTTGATTGCTCAGGCAGAACAGCATGTTGACACGATTATGCCAGGATTTACGCATTTGCAAGTGGCTCAACCCGTTACTTTTGGGCATCACATGCTTGCTTATGCTGAAATGTTTTCTCGTGATATTGAGAGGATGTTGGATTGTCGAAAAAGAGTGAATCGTTTGCCATTAGGTGCTGCTGCATTAGCGGGAACAACTTTTCCAATTGATCGTGAGCGTGTTGCAAAAACATTAGGTTTTGAGGGCGTTTGCAGAAACTCATTGGATGCCGTATCAGATCGTGATTTTGCGATTGAATTTAATGCTGCAGCAGCATTAGTTATGATTCATGTTTCTCGTATGTCAGAGGAATTGATTATTTGGATGAGTCCGCGATTTAATTTCATTGATATTGCGGATCGTTTTTGCACTGGTTCATCCATTATGCCGCAGAAAAAAAATCCTGATGTACCTGAATTAGCAAGAGGAAAAACTGGAAGAGTAAATGGTAACCTGATTTCTCTTTTAACTTTAATGAAAGGCCAGCCACTTGCTTACAATAAGGATAATCAGGAGGATAAAGAACCTCTGTTTGATACAGTTGATACCATAAGAGATACCTTACGTATTTTTGGCGATATGGTTGCTGCGATTACAGTAAAAACGGAATCCATGTATTCAGCTGCGTCAGAGGGATACGCAACAGCGACAGATTTGGCTGATTATTTAGTAAAAAAAGGGTTGCCATTCCGTGTTTCTCATGAGGTAGTAGCGCAAGCTGTTCGTTATTGTGTTGAGCAAAATTGTGATTTGACGGATTTAACATTAGAGAAAATGCGCGAGTTTTCTTCTTTAATTGATGCTGATGTTATGGATGTGTTGACCTTAACAGGATCTGTATCCGCAAGAAATCATTTAGGTGGAACTGCGCCAATGCAAGTTAGAAAAGCAATTGCTAATATGAAGAAGGATTTGGATTTACAGTAAAGAACGAACTGACAAGTTCTTGTTTATATTTAATTTTCATTAAATCAGGAGATTTCCTTGTTTGCTATTATTGAAGCGGCTGGATGGCCTATATGGTTTTTGCTAATAGCTTCTGTTATCGGTATGGCATTAATTATTGAGCGTATGTGGTATCTGCGTAGTAATAAAATTGTGCCAAAAGGCTTGTTAGGTGAAGTGACTCAAGCCTATCGCGAAGGCAGGATGGATGAAGATACGATTGAAAAGCTTGAGCAAAATTCACCTTTAGGGGTTATTTTTGCAGCAGTTTTACGTAGTAAAGGATTACCTCGTGATGAAATGAGGGCTTCTGTTGAAGAAACTGGGCGTGGGATGGCGCATCAATTGGAACGTTTTCTAACAACGATAGGGACAATTGCGACGCTTTCTCCGTTAATGGGGCTTTTTGGAACAATTGTTGGGATGATTGAAATTTTTGGATCCCAAACGGCAGCGGGGGCGAATCCGGTTCAACTAGCTCAAGGTATTTCGATTGCTTTGTATAACACAGGATTTGGTTTGTTAATTGCGATGCCAACATTGGTGTTTTATCGTCATTTTCGAGCTTTAGTGGATGGTTTTTTAGTCGAAATGGAAATGCAGGCAATCAAATTAGTTGATGTTGTGCAAAATCATCGTTCTATGGATAAATAGAAAGTATCTATGGATTTTCGTAAACGAAAAACGCGTGATGAGCCGGAAATTAATTTAATTCCATTTATTGATGTTTTGTTAGTTATCTTGATTTTTTTAATGGTAACAACGACATACAGTAAATATACGGAATTGCAGATTACGTTGCCTACTGCACATGCGGAAATGATGCCAGAGAGATCTCGAGAATTGAACATAACGATTGATGCTTCTGGTCAATACGCGATTAATAATCATCGAATTGTTTATGAAAATCCAGCTCAACTAGCAAGAGAGATGAGAATTGTCGTTTCTAAAATGGAAAATGAGCAAGATCCGGTTGTGATTATTGCTGCTGATGGCAATACACCTCATCAACGTGTAATTAATGCGATGGAAGCTGCACGTTTGGCAGGACTGGAAAGATTAACTTTTGCTACGCAATCAGAAGTGGGTAAATAAAGCATATCAATGAAAACATCTCGCGCAACAGATTGGATGGCAATTTGGCAAAATCGAGGAAAACTGGCTGGATTTTTATGGCCAATTTCTCTGATTTTTCGTTTTATTGTTAGCGTAAGAAGAAAAGCTTATCAATTGGGGTTACTCAAGTCTTCCAAATTACCAGTACCTGTTTTAGTCGTTGGAAATATTTTTATTGGGGGTACGGGCAAAACGCCTTTTGTGATTTGGTTGGTTAATGTTTTAAAAAAAGCCGGATTTCAACCTGGTGTTGTTTCTCGAGGTTATGGTGCAAAAACGAAAGAAACACAGGAAATTTTTGAAAATTCTTTTCCTGAAGATAGTGGCGATGAACCTCTTCTAATTGCAATTAATGCCCAATGTCCTGTTGTCATTGGAAGAAAAAGAACTGCTGCAGCTCAATTTTTACTGGAAAAACATCCTAACGTCGATATTATTATTTCTGATGACGGTCTGCAGCATTATGCGATGAAACGTGACATTGAAATTATTCTTTTCGATGGGCGAGGTGCAGGAAATGGTTGGATGTTGCCTGCAGGACCTTTACGCGAGCCTGTAACAAGAAAAAGAGATTTTACAGTAGTCAATAGCGTCAATTATCCAGCACCAAATAATCTTATTTATTCTCCCGATATTTTCTTGATGAAACTAGTTGGAGATGAGGCATTCCAGTTAAGTGATAGATCAAAATGTTTTTCGCTGGTTGAATTAGCCAAAGAAGCAAAAGAAAAAACTTTACGTATAGCTGCTGTTGCGGGAATCGGAAATCCGACTCGTTTTTTTACTATGTTAAAAAATTTTAATTTAGATATTGCCGAATATCCTTTGCCGGATCATTTTAATTATTCAATAAATCCGTTTACTGGAATAAACGCGGATATCATTCTGATAACGGAAAAAGATGCAGTAAAATGTGCCCGAATAGATGCTATTGTAAAAGATACTCGCATTTGGGTTATCCCTGTAAAAGCTCAGCTTGATGATGGCCTTGAACAAAAATTAGTGGAGAAATGCCGTGAATACAGATTTGCTTGAAATCTTGGTATGTCCTTTGTGCAAAGCGCCGGTTCATTATGATAAAGAGAAAAAAGAACTTATTTGTCGACCTGATCGATTGGCGTATCCCATTCGGGATGGTATTCCAATCATGTGGGCGGATCAGGCAAGGGAATTAGAGGAAGAAGAACTTTTATAAATTTTTTAAGTATTTTTATGTCTTTTTACATTGTTATTCCAGCTCGTTTAGCGTCAACTCGTCTCCCTAATAAGCCCCTCGCTGATATAGCAGGAAAGCCCATGATTGTTCGGGTTGCGGAAAGAGCACAATTATCTGGTGCTATCGATATTATTGTTGCGACTGATCATGAATCCATTGTGGATGTTTGTAAAGAATACGGTGTTAAAGCTGTAATGACATCTCCTACACATGTTTCTGGTACGGATAGAATTGCTGAAGTTGCAAAAAAAATGCAATGGTCAGATGATGCAGTTGTTGTAAATGTGCAAGGGGATGAGCCATTAATTGATCCAGAACTCATTGCCGCGACGGCAGCCAAGGTAAGTGAAAAAGCACCAATGGCAACTGCAGCTCATGCGATTTTAGCTGCAGAAGATATGTTTAATCCGAATATTGTTAAAGTCGTCTTGGATAAAGAGAAAAATGCGTTGTATTTTTCACGTGCAGCAATTCCATGGGACCGGGCAACTTTTTTTGAACGCCCTAAAGCATTACCTGATAGTTATGGTGCATTAAGGCATATTGGGCTTTATGCGTTTCGTAATGCATTTTTGAAAAAATATTCTTCGTTGTCGGTTTCTCCAATTGAGCAATTTGAAGCGCTAGAACAATTGCGAGTACTTTGGCATGGCTACGCTATTTCTGTTCATATTAGTGAGTCAGTTCCTCTTGCCGGAGTTGATACGCCAGAAGACTTAGAAAGGGTTCGACAATATTTTCTTTCGAATTAAGTATTTAAAGATACTCGAAATTATTGCAATTCCAAGTTAAAATTTAACGTTTTTTTAAAATACATAAATTAATTAATAAATAAAACGAAGCCGCGGTTAGAAAAGAGTAACCGGGGTTTCTTGTTTTTTGTTCATTTTTTTCAGATTGGAAAATTGTAATGCGCCTCATTCTGTTAGGAGCTCCTGGTGCTGGTAAAGGCACCCAAGCAATGTTTATTCGTGAAAAATACGGAATTCCTCAAATTTCAACAGGTGATATGTTACGTTCTGCTGTTAAGGCAGGAACCCCACTTGGCTTAGAAGCTAAAAAAGTGATGGATGCTGGTGGGCTTGTATCTGATGACCTCATTATCAATTTGGTTAAAGAACGCTTAGAGGAACCAGATTGTAAAGCTGGGTATTTGTTTGATGGGTTCCCACGGACTTTAGGTCAGGCAGAAGCACTGAAAGAAGCTGGTATTGCTATAGATTATGTTGTTGAAATAGATGTTCCAGATGAAATGATTATTGATCGGATGAGTGGACGTCGTGTTCATCCTGCATCTGGTCGGACATACCACGTCAAGTTTTATCCGCCGAAAGTCGAAGGCAAAGACGATGTTACTGGAGAAGATCTGATTATTCGTGATGATGATAAAGAGGAAACGGTAAAAAAACGTTTAGCTGTTTATCACGAGCAAACAGAAATCCTAGTAGATTATTATCGTAAGTTGGCTGAATCAGGTGACGCAAATGTTCCAGAGTTTCGACGTATTTCTGGTGTGGGTTCTATTGAAGAAATTACAGCAAGTATGCTTGAAGCGTTAAAAGATTAAAGTGTTTAAAACAAATTAGAAATAATAATTTAGTAGGTAAAAATATTTAAATAAGGAGTAAATATGGCAGCAGGTTTATGGTTTGCCGTAGCGTGTGGTTTTATTGCTGTTATTTATGGTCTTGTGACAAGAAGTTGGATTCTTAAACAAGATGCAGGTAATCAGGCAATGTTAGATATTGCGCAAGCAATTCAGCAAGGTGCAGCAGCATATTTGGCTCGTCAATATCGGACAATTGCTATTGTGGGTATTGTTCTGTTTATTGCTATTGGCTTTATTCCTGGCTTAGGATTTTCAACAGCGATTGGCTTTTTAGTTGGTGCTGTTCTTTCTGGTGCTTGTGGTTTTATTGGTATGAATGTTTCTGTTCGCGCAAATGTTCGTACTGCACAAGCTGCTGTATCAGGTATGAATGACGCTTTAAATGTTGCATTTAGAGGCGGTGCTATTACCGGTATGTTGGTAGCAGGTTTGGGACTTTTAGGTGTGGCATTGTTTTATTTAGGATTGATTTTAATTGCTCCTGAAAATACTGCTTTGTCACTGCATGACATTATCAAGCCTCTTGTTGGATTAGCATTTGGTGCTTCTTTAATTTCCATTTTTGCACGTTTAGGTGGTGGTATCTTTACCAAAGGCGCAGACGTTGGTGCAGACCTTGTTGGTAAAGTAGAAGCAGGTATTCCAGGAGATGATCCACGTAACCCAGCTGTGATTGCAGATAATGTTGGTGATAACGTTGGTGACTGTGCTGGTATGGCTGCTGACCTTTTCGAAACCTATGTCGTTACGTTAATTGCAACCATGCTTTTAGGTGCGTTGTTAGTAACCAATGCAACAACTCAAGCAATTTTGTATCCACTTGTTTTGGGTGGTATCTCAATTATTGGCTCTATTGTTGGTTGCTCAATGGTAAAAGCAGATCCTAACAAGAAAGTGATGTCAGCTTTATATAAAGGCTTATGGTGGTCAGCTGGACTTTCTTTGATTGGCTTTATTGTTGTGACCTGGTTCATGATGCCTGAAGCTATGCGTTGGCAAATGATTGGTGCTTCTGTTGTTGGAATTGTTTTGACAGCATTGATGGTTTACATTACCGAGTACTACACTGGTACAGATTTCAAACCAGTCAAACATATTGCTGAAGCTTCAACTACTGGTCACGGTACTAACATCATTGCAGGTTTGGGTGTTTCCATGAAAGCAACAGCTTATCCGGTTTTGGCTGTTTGTGCTGCAATTTTTGTTACTTACCAGTTCTGTGGTGGTCTTTATGGTGTCGCAATTGCAGCAACATCTATGCTTTCCATGGCAGGTATTATCGTCGCATTGGACGCATATGGTCCGATTACCGATAATGCTGGTGGTATTGCTGAAATGTCTGGTATGCCAGATTCCGTACGTGCTATTACAGACCCATTAGATGCTGTTGGTAATACAACCAAAGCTGTTACCAAAGGTTATGCAATTGGTTCTGCTGGTTTGGCTGCATTGGTACTGTTTGCAGACTACACCCATGCATTGGAATCCGTAGGACATAGCACTACATTCGATTTATCCAATCCTCGAGTCATTATTGGTTTGATTATTGGTGGTTTGATTCCTTATTTGTTTAGTGCGATGGCAATGGAAGCAGTTGGTCGTGCAGCGGGTTCTGTTGTTATTGAGGTCCGTCGTCAATTTAAAGAAATTGTTGGCATTATGACTGGAGAAGGAAAACCTCAATATGACAAAGCAGTTGATATGTTAACTACTGCTGCAATTAAAGAAATGATTATTCCTTCCATTTTGCCAGTTATTGTTCCAATTATTGTTGGTTTGGCATTAGGTCCTGCTGCTTTAGGTGGTGTATTAATGGGAACCATCGTAACCGGACTTTTCGTTGCTATTTCCATGACTACTGGTGGCGGTGCTTGGGATAATGCGAAGAAATATATTGAAGATGGTCATTTTGGTGGTAAAGGATCTGAAGCGCATAAAGCAGCTGTAACGGGTGATACAGTAGGTGACCCATATAAAGATACTGCAGGTCCAGCTGTAAACCCATTAATTAAAATTATCAATATTGTTGCTTTGTTGATTGTTCCTCTGTTGCCAATGACAACGATGGATACAGAAGCAAATGCGCAACCTGTTACAGCCGTTGCAGCACCAACTGTTTCTGCTAAAGCAGTAACAGAGCCAGCTTTAGCAACCGGAAAAGTCAAGGCTGATACCGCTGCTGTAGCTGTTACCAAGCCTGCAACAACTGTACAAACGGAAGTTCCTCAAGGAGAAACTCCAGCACCTGTACCTGAAAAAAATTGATAACAGGTAGTAAAAACAAATCAATTGTTTTTACGGAAGTTAGTAAGATAAGAAACAGGAAAATCGATTTAGATTTTCCTGTTTTTTTATTTTCAGAAAATAGTTTTAAGCAATTAAATTATTTAATAGGGCGGGATTAATATTGGATTTCATAAAAAGATGATGAATCCCGCGTTACAATACATATTTTTGCTCTTGGAGAATATACGTGAAGTTTATCGAGAAATTAAATGCGGCTTGGGATACTAATAATTCATTATTGTGTGTTGGACTGGATCCTGATACCAAGCGTTTTCCTGCATATCTTCAAGGGAAAAAGGATGCCATTTTTTTATTTTGCAAAGAAGTTATTGATGAAACAGCAGATATAGCTTGTGCGTTTAAACCTCAAATTGCTTATTTCCATGCTGAAAGAGCGGAAGATCAGTTAGAAGCCGTTTGTGCTTATATACGGGAAAAGTATCCGCATATTCCATTGATTCTTGATGCAAAAAGAGGAGATATTGGGGCAACGGCAGAACAATATGCAAGAGAGGCTTTTGAACGTTATCAGGCAGATGCGGTCACACTCAGTCCTTATATGGGATTTGATTCTATTGAACCGTATCTTCAATATCAGGAAAAAGGAACCATCATATTATGCAGAACATCTAATCCAGGAGGATCAGATTTGCAATTCTTGCAAGTAGATAACGCTGGCAAGCCAGTTCCGCTTTACCAACATGTTGCAAGACTGGTTGTTGAAAAATGGAATAAAAATGGTCAGTGTGCATTGGTTGTTGGGGCAACTTTTCCACAAGAACTTGCTGAAGTTCGAAATATTATTGGCGATATGCCTCTTTTGGTTCCTGGAATTGGAGCACAGGGAGGAAATGTTCAAGCAACAGTTGCCGCAGGCAGAACACAAAATGGTAAAGGAATGATGATTAATTCCTCTCGTGCTATTTTATATGCTGGTATTGCTGATAATGAAGCATTTGCTAAAGCATCTCGAAAAGTAGCAGAACAAACACGAGACGAAATTAATTTGTACCGTGTTTAATGGTCTGGCTGACTTAAAGCACTCGATAATAAACGCGCAGTGATGTCTACAATTGGAATAACTTTGTGATATTCCATGCGAGTTGGTCCTATAACACCAAGTGTTCCAACAATATTTCCATTGACCTGATAAGGAGCGGTGATTACACTCATGTCATCCATGGGCACGAGTTGGGAATCACCCCCTATATAAATTTGGACGCCGGTTGCTTTACTGGAAAAATCAAGCAATTTCATGAGTTCTGTTTTTTGTTCAAACAGATCAAAAAGGCGACGAAGAGAACTAATATCGTAAGTTAAGTCTGATACTCCAAGCAGATTTTTTTCTCCTGAAATGACAACACTTTCATTATCTTCCAAAAGAGCCTCATTACTTGCTTCTATAGCGGCGGCCATGAGTGTGGATAAATCTTGATGTAATTCTTTTAATTCAGCTTGTAAACGGAGCCGAATTTCATCCAACTTTAATCCACTGTAATTTCTATTGATGTAGTTAGCTGCTTTTACCAATTGTGAAGGAGAATAATCCACATCAGTTAATAAAAGTCGATTTTGTACATCACCAGTTGGAGAAACAATGACCAAGAGAATTCGTTTTTCAGATAAACGAAGAAATTCGATTTGTCTGAAAACTAATTCGTTTCTAGGAGCTAAGACAACACCGGCAAACTGAGACAAAGAAGATAACATTTGTGCCGCGTTTGAAATAAGCTTTTGAGGAGAAGCCATTTGGAAACGGTTTTGAATATCTGTTTCAACTGATGTTTCGTTAATAGGCTGTACAGTCAAAAGTGTATCGACAAAAATGCGAAATCCTTTGGGTGTTGGAATTCTTCCGGCAGAAGTATGCGGACTGGAAACAAATCCCATTTCTTCCAGATCAGCCATAACATTACGGATTGTTGCAGGAGACAACTCTAAACTGGAGAGTTTAGATAAAACACGAGAACCAACAGGTTGACCTTCTGCGATATATCGCTCAATCAACGTTTTTAATAAGATTTTTGCACGTGGTTCAAGTTGCATTGTTGTAATGTATGTTTTTTTTAATCTCTAAAGAAATATTATTGCATTATTTTATGGAATTGAAAGATGTAAGAAAACAATCCATAAAAAAAGATGAGACGATAGAGAATATAGATAGGCAAACTCGTTTAACAGAAGAAGCGCATAAAAATCGTATCGTATAATCAAAATCGATAGTTTTTAGAATCTTCTTATTAAGAGAAGTCATTGACAAATAGAGTAAAAAACGTAATCGTATAAAGTCTGATAGAGTGATGTTTTGATTTTCTAAAATAAGGAAAAGAAAACGGTCATTCTGTAGTTCAAATTTAATATTTTGCGAATTATTCAAATGGTGAAAGAGAAGAAAATTTTTGCGCTCGTATCTAGATTCTATACAGAAAGTATCTTAGATTCGATGAGGAAAATTGCTGATTTTCTTAATCAAGCTGGTTATGTTGTTGTCTATGAGTCACAAACAGCAATGAATGTTCCTTTTGACGATGTTACTCCGATGAATATCGAAGATATTGGTACAAAAGCAACAGCTGCAATTGTGATTGGAGGAGATGGCACTATGTTGGGCATTGCGCGTCAACTTTCTCCTTACACCGTTCCTTTAATTGGTATTAATCACGGTAGATTAGGCTTTATTACTGATATTCCATTAGATCAAATGTTATCGGTGTTAGAGCAAATGCTTGAAGGAAAATATGTTTCTGAAACGCGTTTCCTCATTCAGGGTGAAATTATTCGAAATGGAGAAGCAATTTATCATGCCGTTGCATTTAATGATATCGTGATTAGTCGTGGTGGCGGTTCAGGCATGATTGATTTAAAAGTGCAAGTTGATGGGCACTTTATGTATCAACAGCGTTCAGATGGCTTGATCATTTCAACGCCGACTGGATCAACTGCGTATTCACTTTCTGCAGGTGGACCAATGATGCATCCTAATTTAGGTGGGATTGCAATTGTTTCTATCGCACCACATTCTTTATCGAATCGCCCAATCATTGTTCCGGATACATGTGAAATTGTTGTTGAGTTGATTGAAGCAAATCAACCAAGTGTCAACTACGATTCACAATCTTTTGCAAGTTTACGTTTAGGGGATCGTGTTGTAATAAAAAGGGCTCCAAGTACGATTACCTTTTTACATCCATCAGGATGGAGTTATTACGATACATTGCGGAATAAATTAAACTGGGGCGATATAGCCAAGCGAGAAAAAAAATAGTACGAGTTTAATTGTCATTGCTGATTTATCAGCTTGAAAAATACATTATGCTTCACACCCTTTCTATTCGAGATTTTGTGATTGTAGACTCCATGGAATTGGAGTTTGAAAGAGGTTTTTCTGCTATGACTGGTGAAACTGGTGCAGGAAAATCGATTTTAATTGATGCCTTGGAATTAGCCTTGGGTGCTAGAAGTGATGCAAATATTATCCGTGAAGGTGCATCTAAAGCAGAAATATGTGCTGAGTTTTTATTAAATGATGCTGCTCAAGCCTGGTTAAATGAAAATGAAATCGATGCAGAAGAAGGCGTCGTGTTTTTTAGAAGAGTTATTGATTCGTCGGGACGATCTCGCGGTTTTATTAATGGTGTACAAGTAACAACAGCCCAAATGAGGGAATTAGGTGAAAATTTTGTCAATATTCATGGACAACATGCACATCAATCCCTTTTGAAATTAGAAGGGCAACGTTTATTGTTAGATCGACATGCTGGATTGCAAAACGAATTGAAAGCTGTCGAAAATTGCTACCGAATGTGGCAGGACCAATTAAAAACTCTTCGTGAAGCTGAAACAAATGCGAATGAATTACGAGAGAAAAAAGAGCATTTGTTATGGCAAGTTGAAGAATTAGAAAAGATAAATCCGATACCAGGTGAGTGGGAAGAGGTTAGCAATAGCCATAGTCGTCTTGCTAATGCTGCGAGTTTAATAGAGGGTATACAAGAAGCTTTAACCGAAACATCAGAATCAGATCTTTCCGTATTATCACGCATTAATAGTATGCATCATCGTCTTGCGCGTTTGTCAGAAATAGATAATACATTAGAAGCGGCTGTTGAACTTTATGATTCAGCTCGTATTCAACTGCAAGAAGTTGTGTATTTGTTAAATGATTATTTGGCACGAACTGACTTAGATCCAGAGAATTTAAGACAAGTTGAAGCAAGAATGAATGCACTTTATTCAGCGGCTAGAAAGTATCATGTTTCGCCTGAAGAACTTGCAGATGAGTTGGAACATTTAAGAGAACGACTACATGTTTTATCGGAGTCTCAAGATTTAGCCAAATTGCAAAAGCTAGTCGGTGAGGCTGAAGAAGCCTACATGAATGCGGCAAAAGATTTAAGTCAAAAGCGTGTTATTGCTGCGAAAAAATTAAGTCAATCTGTCAGTGAAGTCATGGATGGATTGGGTATGGAAGGTGGACAATTCTCTGTACAGTTAAATCCTGTATCACCAAGCTTATATGGTTTAGAGCAAGTGGAGTTTTTAGTGTCAGGACATAAGGGTGCTTCTTTACGTTCTCTTGCTAAAGTCGCTTCAGGTGGTGAGTTGGCTCGTATTTCTCTTGCGATATCAGTTATTACTTCAACGGCAACAGAAACATCAACGTTAATATTTGACGAGGTTGATAGTGGTATTGGTGGAGGTGTTGCAGAAGTTGTCGGTCGTCTTTTAAAAAGATTGGGAAATGACCGTCAGGTATTATGTGTAACACATCTTCCACAGGTTGCGAGTCAAGCGGCAACACATTTTCAGGTGATGAAGAAAGCGACAGATAATGCTTCTCACCCTATTTCTCATATTATCAAATTGAATAAAGAAGAGCGTGTAGAGGAAATTGCTCGTATGCTTGGGGGCATTGAAATTACACCAACAACGCGTAAACATGCTCGCGAAATGTTAGCAGAATAAATTTTTATATCTTTTTTTAAATTTTCCCAAAAAAACTGCTTGAAAAGTTTAAGGATGTCCCCATTTTCTAGGGATTGCTATAGTTTTGATTTGGAGGAAGTCGTGCAGGATGAAAAAGAGGAGAAGGCATCAGTAGAAGAACAAAGTGATGCCACTCTTGATGAAAATAACAATTCATCTGAGGAATCTGTAACAGAAACATTGTCTTTAGAAGAGCAATTAATACAAGCTCAAGAAAAGGTTGCCGAAATGCAAGATGCCTTTTTGCGTGCTAGAGCGGAGATGGAAAATGTTCGTCGACGTGCACAAGAGGATGTGAATAAAGCACATAAATTTGCAGTAGAGGGTTTTGCTCAGGCTATGTTGGCAGTTAAAGACAGCTTGGAAATGAGTTTGAAAGTAGATGCTCCTACAGTCGAATCCATTAAAGAAGGGGTAGAGGCGACATTAAGACAATTAACGCACGTTTTTGAGCAAAATAAATTAATGGTTGTTTTGCCTGAAAAAGGAGAGAAATTGGATCCGATGAAACATCAGGCGATTTCAACAGTTCCTTCTGATCAGACACCGAATACGATCGTTGAAGTGTTGCAAAAAGGTTATACGCTTTCAGATCGTTTATTAAGACCTGCAATTGTTGTTGTTGCAGCTGCAAAATGATCTTGAAACAGGAAAAAGAATCTCCATATAAAGGTTAACGAAAGAATTTGATCAGATATACGGAATAAAACGAATTACGAAAAAGCGTATATCTGAATCAGCAAAAATTGCTTTGAAAGGAAAAGAAATGGGAAAAATTATTGGTATTGATTTAGGAACAACCAACTCTTGCGTATCCGTTATTGAAGGTGGTCAATCTAGAGTTATTGAAAATATTGAAGGTGCTCGCACAACTCCATCTATTATTGCTTATCAGGAAGATGGAGAAACTTTGGTTGGCGCAGCAGCAAAACGTCAAGCTGTAACAAATCCTAAAAATACCTTATTTGCAATTAAGCGTCTAATTGGTCGTCGTTATGATGAAAAAGAAGTTCAAAAGGATATTGGACTGATGCCTTTTTCCATTGTTAAGGCTGATAACGGTGATGCATGGGTTTCCGTATTGGATAATAAGCGTTTGGCACCACAACAAGTTTCTGCTGAAGTCTTGCGTAAAATGAAAAAAACAGCGGAAGATTATTTGGGGGAAGAAGTTACAGAAGCTGTTATTACAGTTCCTGCTTATTTTAATGATTCCCAACGCCAAGCAACGAAAGATGCAGGGCGGATTGCTGGCTTGGATGTGAAACGTATTATCAATGAGCCAACTGCAGCAGCGCTTGCTTTTGGTTTGGATAAAGCTGGAAAAGGCGATCGTAAAATTGCTGTTTACGATTTAGGTGGTGGTACTTTTGATATCTCCATTATTGAAATTGCTGATGTTGATGGTGATAAGCAATTTGAAGTTTTATCTACGAATGGTGATACTTTCTTAGGTGGTGAAGATTTCGATCAACGCCTTATCGACTTTATTTTGGATGAGTTCAATAAGCAAAATGGCATTGATTTGAAAAAAGATCCTATTGCACTTCAACGAATCAAAGCATCTGCAGAGCGTGCAAAAATTGAATTATCCTCTGCACAGCAAACTGAAGTGAACGAGCCATACATTGCAATGAATAATGGTGTACCACTTCATTTGAATGTACGTATTTCTCGTGCGAAATTGGAATCTTTGGTGGAAGATTTGATTGAACGTACTATTGCTCCTTGTAGAACTGCTTTACAAGATGCAGGTTTAAAAACCAGTGATATCAGCGATATCATTTTGGTTGGTGGTATGACTCGTATGCCAAAAGTACAGGAAAAAGTTAAAGAATTCTTCGGCAAAGAGCCAAGAAAAGATGTTAACCCTGATGAGGCTGTTGCTGTAGGTGCTGCTTTACAAGGATCCGTACTTTCTGGTGATCGTACAGATTTGTTGCTGTTGGATGTTACTCCATTATCTTTGGGTATTGAAACACTTGGTGGTGTTATGACCAAGATGATTCAAAAAAATACAACTATTCCAACTAAATTTAGCCAAGTCTTCTCAACCGCGGAAGACAATCAGCCTGCTGTAACAATTAAGGTGTACCAAGGCGAAAGGGAAATGGCTGTTGGTAACAAGGCACTGGGTGAGTTTAATCTGGAAGGTATTCCTGCAGCACCACGTGGCATGCCTCAGATTGAAGTAACATTTGATATTGATGCTAATGGTATCTTGAATGTCAGTGCTAAAGATAAGGCAACAGGAAAAGAGAACAAGATTACGATTAAAGCAAACTCTGGTTTAACAGAGGAAGAAATTCAACGTATGATTAAAGATGCAGAATTGAATGCTGCAGAAGATCAGAAGATGCGTGAATTAGCTGATTCTCGTAATCAAGGTGATGCACTTTTACACTCAACCAAAAAATCTTTAACTGAATATGGTGATAAGCTTGAGGCGAGTGAAAAAGAAGCTATCGAAAATGCAATGAAAGAGTTAGAAGATACGCTTCGTGAAAATGACAAAGCAGCAATCGATGCGAAAATAACGGCACTTTCAACAGCAGCACAAAAACTGGGTGAAAAAATGTATGCAGACATGCAAGCTCAGCAAGCTGCAGGAGCAGCGCCAGAAGGCGCACAACCTGCCGGTGAACAGCAAGATGCCGATGTTGTTGATGCAGAGTTTACAGAAGTGAAAGATGGCGATAAAGGCGCTAAGAACTAATCTTCTGATAATTGAGTATATTGCCGGGCAGGGTTTTACAGTTGTAAAATCTTGACCCGGTTTTCTGCCTAATTATCGATATCACTTTTTGAAATAGTGATAAAGAAAAATTGGGTAGTAAAAGACTAGCGAATATAACCAACGCATATAAATAAGATGTCAAAACGCGATTTTTATGAAGTATTGGGCGTGCCTAAAAACGCGTCAGAAGAAGAAATTAAAAAAGCTTATCGCAAACTTGCGATGAAGTATCACCCTGATCGTAATCCTGATAGTAAAACAGCAGAAAATAAGTTTAAGGAAGTAAAAGAAGCTTATGAAATGCTGTCAGATCAGGAAAAGCGTGCTGCGTATGATCGATTTGGGCATGCCGGTGTTGATCCAAATATGAATATGGGCGGTGGCGGCTTCGGCGGCGGTGGTTTTGCTGATGCGTTTGGAGATATTTTTGGAGATATTTTTGGCGCTGGAAGAGGTCAACGTTCTGGTCCTCAGGTATATAGAGGAGCGGATTTACGTTACAACCTGGATATTACGTTAGAAGAAGCTGCATCTGGCGTCGATAAAATGATTCGTGTTCCTTCATGGGATGTGTGTGAAACTTGTAGTGGATCAGGCGCGAAACCAGGAACGGAGCCGGAAACCTGTAAAACTTGCGATGGTTCTGGTCATGTTCGTATGCAACAAGGGTTTTTCAGTATTCAGCAAACCTGTCCGACTTGTAACGGTATGGGCAAAATTATTAGGGATCCATGTGTTCAATGTCATGGCGTTGGTCGAGTTAAACGTAATAAGACACTGGAAGTGAAGATTCCTGCTCGTATTGATGATGGAATGAGGATTCGTTCTTCTGGTAATGGTGAACCAGGTGCAAATGGGGGACCTCCAGGAGATTTGTACGTAGAAATTCGTATCAAACCGCATTCGGTATTTCAACGTGAGGGTGATGATTTGCATTGTGAAGTGCCTATTTCCTTCACTCGTGCAGCTTTAGGTGGTGATATAGAAATTCCAACTTTGGATGGCAAAGTTGCGTTTAATATTCCAGAGGGTACTCAAACAGGTAAGATCTTCCGATTAAGAGGAAAAGGTATTAAAGGTGTGAGAAGTGGAAAAATGGGAGATCTATTCTGTCATGTCACTTTAGAAACACCTGTAAAACTGACAGAAAAACAAAAAGAATTATTAAGAGAATTTGAAAAATTGGTTTCTGAAGGCGGAGCAAAACATTCTCCGCAAGATAAATCTTGGGGACAGAGAGTTCGAGATTTTTTCAATAGTTAAATTGTTTTTTTGAGAAAAGATAGTTTAAGTGAAGTGGTTCCCAATTCTTGATCCAAGAATTGGGAACTTTTTTTATTAAACACCATTTAAAAAGTTGCTTTGTCTCCAAGCCTCATAAACGACAACAGCAACACTATTGGCAAGATTAAGGCTGCGACTGTTTGGCATCATGGGAAGTCGAATGCGTTGGGCTGAAGGAAAAAAATTCAGTATATCAGCAGACAACCCTTTTACTTCTGATCCAAAAACGAAAAAATCTCCAGGATTGAAACTTTGATTTGAAGAAATCTTTGAACCGTGTGTAGTAAAAGCAAACATTCGTTTAATATCCGGTTTGTTTTGAGCGATGAAGTTTTCCCAGTTAGGATAAACTTTCATTGTTGCAAATTCATGATAATCTAGACCTGCTCGGCGCATTTTTGCATCTTCTAAAGGAAAGCCCAGCGGTTCAACTAAATGTAATTGTGCTCCTGTATTAGCGCAAAGGCGGATAATGTTGCCTGTATTTGGAGGAATTGCAGGCTCAACAAGCACAATATGAAACATAATTTCTCCTAGAGAAGAACTATTTTGAAAAATAGTTTTCTCAATTAAAGGTTAGTTAAAAAGGATGACAATAATATCTTGTTTATAACAAGAGGTGTAGTAAGAATTGGTATTGCTTTTACGCATTAGATTATTTTTGTCGCTAGTATGTAAGAATAAAAACCGTTTGTTTTAGATGATTTAAAGACAAAGAACAAATAATTATATTTTTAAGCACATGTCTTTCGCTTCGGACTTTTCTTCAAATCAGATTGATTTGAATATACTCAGACATCGATTTGCTATTCCTGCTCGTGTAACGGAATCGGCATTTTTGCGTCGGGAAATTGCTGATCGCATGCATGAACGACTTTCGCTCGTTAAATTGATACCGAATCGTATTGTGGATGCTGGTTGCGGGGAGGGTGCTGACTTAATTAGACTTAAAAATCATTTTTCTTCTGCTCAAATTTTTGCGATTGATGCATCTTACGGCATGCTTGAGTATGCGAAAAAAGAAATGAGAAACAGAAGCCTTGATGAGCAATCGAAAGTAATCTGTGGAAATTTTGCGCAATTACCTTTTGCGTCAAATAGTTTTGAAATGGTATGGTCCAATTTAGCTTTGCATTGGCATCCAGAGCCATTAGCTGTTTTTTTGTCATGGCGACGCATATTAAATGAAAATGGTGTTCTTTGGTTTTCTTGTTTTGGACCGGAAACGATTGGACCTGTAAAAGAGGCTTTTAGACAGTTAGATAATTACGAGCATGTAATCCATTTTATGGAGATGCATGATTTGGGCGACTGTTTAGTTAAAGCAGGTTTTCCTTCTCCTATACTGGATAGAGAAATCATTACGGTAACATATTCAAATATTCAAAAGTGTTTAGAAGATATTCAATCTTTTGGGGGAAATCCTTTAGTCAATCAAAGAAAAGGATTGATGGGAAAACAAACTTTTCAGAAGTTAATGGATTTATTGGAGAAAAAAAGAAGCAATGTTGATGGAAAGCTTCATATGCCTTATGAAATTATATATGGGCACGCTTTTTGTACAGTGAATGAAAAAGAAAAAAACACCTGCTCAAGTAATTTCACAGGTGTTTTTCATAAATTGAAATGCGCTACATAATTTACGCTTTATAAGCGATTAAAGCGGTTTTCATTTTTTTCATTGCCGCTGTTTCAATTTGACGAATTCTTTCTGCTGATACGCCAAATTCTTTTGCAAGTGTATGTAAAGTCGCACTTTCGCCTTCATCATTAGATAACCAACGTGCCTCAATAATTCTACGGGAACGAGGATCTAATTTATCTAAAGCTTCTTCTAAACCATCAGAATGAAGTCGTTCTGATTCCTGAACTTCAAGTACTCTGGTTGGCTCATTTTCCTCAGAAGATAAATATGAAATTGGCGAAAAATTATCGTCATCATCATCAGCTTGAGATTCTAAAGCAATATCTCGACCGTTCATACGAGTTTCCATTTCAAGAACATCTTCTCGTTTAACGTTTAATTTCTGAGCTAATGAACTAATTTGTTCATCGCTCATCGCTTCATTATCCTGACGATGGCTACGAAGATTAAAGAAAAGTTTGCGTTGTGTTTTTGTAGTCGCAACTTTAACCATTCTCCAGTTTTTCAGAATATATTCGTGAATTTCCGCTTTGATCCAGTGAATTGCGTAAGAAACAAGGCGAACTCCCATTTTTGGATCAAAACGTTTGACGGCTTTCATTAAACCTATATTGCCTTCTTGTATTAAGTCAGCATGAGGAAGCCCATAGCCAAGATATCCTCTGGCAATGGAAGCAACTAATCTCAGATGAGATAAGACAAGTTCTTGAGCAGCTGCCAAATCGTTATGCTCACGATATCTTTCAGCTAAAGCTGTTTCTTGTTCGTGAGATAACATTGGCAGACGATTAATCTCTGCAATATACGTTTCTATATTACCTAATGCACCGGTAAAGCCAAGAACTAAAGAATGACTACTCGCCGGCATCAATGCAGATTGTGCTGACGCTACAGTCATGTTTCCTCCTTTTTTGATTTAAAAAATGGTTTATTCATACATGTATTTTAGCACTCTTTTGGTTAGAGTGCTAAAGCATCTATTTTTTAGTATGTTGGATAAGTTATTTTTATTATCATAAGGTATTGATTTTATGTATTTTTTGAGAAGTAACAAGAAAGAAGCAATTTGTTACAACTTATTTTTGGCGTGTGCCAATTAATTCATCCTGCTTAAATGTCTATTTACAGAGAAAAGTGCTCCAATCCATCCAAGGATTGCACTTGCTAAAAGTAAAGCTGACGAAACGATGAGGTTAGGAGGCGCTAGTTGCAAGTTTGTTGCATAGAGTCTAGCGAGATCAACAATGACATTGTTGAGTAAATGAATTAAAAGGAAAACTATGCCTAAGGCAATAATTCCAGAACAGAGACCAAGTAAGGTCCCAGTATAGTAAAAAGGACGTCGTATATAGGCACGGGTTGCGCCGACTAATCTTATTAGCGTGATTTCATCAATTCGCGTTAAAACTTGTAATCGAATTGTGTTAAAAATGACAGCAATAACGACAACACCCAAAGTAATTCCGAGGAAAAAGGTACACATTCGAAAAACGCGTACTATTGCAGCTAAACGTTTAATCCAATCAGAATCGATTTGTACTTTCTGTACGTGAGGTAATTTTTCAAATTGCTTGGCAATATTATCGATATATTGTGTAAATCGTGGGTCTCCATTGTTTCCAGGGATACGAATAAAGTAGCTATCTGGTAAAGGATTTTTACCTAAGGTTTTAACAATGTCGGTAATGCCGTCTTTTTTCTGCAAAATTTCAAGTGCTTTTTCTTTAGGGATAAAGATAATTTGGCTGCTGCGTTCATCAGAATAGAGTATGCGCCGAATAGAGGGTTCTAGCTCTTTGGCATCATCTCTAGATGTATTGATATTTAGGAAGATACTGATTTCTGGTTCTACAGCCATTTTATAAGTAAGTGATTGTAGATTTTCTAATAACGTTACTCCAGTAAATGGCAAAGTAAGTGTCATAGATAACACTAATATGTTAAAAAAGTAATTGCCAGGTGCGCGGCGCAATTGTAAAAAGGCGTCACAAATAGCGAAGTAATGTTGTCGAAGCCAGTTTTTCATGCACTTCCTGTTTGCAAAGGTTTAGCAAATCGTTCTGATTTGACCAACTTACCTTGATTTAAATAAATTACATGATTGGCGTACTCAAGTAGTTGACCATCATGTGTTGAAATAATACAAGTTACACCAGCTGATTGAAAAAAACGAATTGCATCAATAACTTTTATTGCACTTTTTCTATCCAGATTTGTTGTTGGTTCGTCTGCCAAAATAATTTTGGGTTTATTTACAATGGCTCGTGCAACAGCAACTCGCTGTTGTTCTCCTCCAGAAAGCGATTGGGGTTTGGAATTTGCACGATCAAGTAAATCAACCTTATCTAAAGCAGCATTTGCTCTTGCTTGTGCTTCTGCTTTAGATGTACCTGTCACAATCAGTGGAATCATGACATTTTCTAAAATGGTTCTATCAGGCAATAATGTTTGCTCTTGTAAAATCAATCCTAAGTTTTGTCGCAAAGAGGAAATGCCAGCTGGCTTTAAAAGCGCAATATTTTGTCCATTGACGGTTAATGTTCCACTATCAGGTTTTTCAATTGCAGCAACCATTTTTAACAATGTTGATTTGCCTGCACCAGAAGGTCCAGTTAAAAAAACCATTTCTCCTGGTTCTATGGAAAAAGTGATGTTTCTAAGTGCCACAACATTGCCAGGATAGAAGCGAGAAACATCAAAAAAATCAATCATTGCAGACATTTTTTGTCACTCAGCTTAATAAGGCGTTAGTAAATTCTTCAGCAACAAATGGTTGTAAATCTTCAATTTTTTCGCCAATACCAATAAAGTAAACAGGAATAGGTCTAATTTTTGCAATAGCAGCTAAGATACCACCTTTTGCAGTACCATCGAGTTTGGTAACAATCAAACCGGTCAATTTAAGAGCATCATCAAAAGCTTTTACTTGGGCTATTGCATTTTGTCCCGTATTGCCATCGATAACGAGCAGTACTTCATGTGGCGCAGTTTCTTCACCTTTTCCAATTACACGTTGTACTTTTTTCAGTTCTTCCATTAAGTGTAATTGGGTTGGTAGTCGCCCCGCGGTATCAACCATAACTACATCAATGCCTTTAGCTTTTGCAGAGTGAACAGCATCGAATGCGACGGCAGCAGGATCTCCTGATTCCTGAGAGATAACGGTAATTTTATTTCGATCTCCCCAAATAGCGAGTTGTTCACGAGCTGCTGCACGGAAAGTATCCCCTGCAGCTAACAAAACCGTTTGTCCATGTGATTGAAGATGGTGAGCAAGTTTTCCTATTGTTGTTGTTTTTCCTGCTCCGTTGACACCAGCAATCATCATGACAAGTGGAGAATGTCGTCCAATTTCTATGCGCTTTTCGAGCGGTTTTAGCATATTTGTTAAAAGTTCCTTTAAAGCAGCACGAATTTCTTCTGGTTCTGTAAGGCGTTCTTTTCCAACTTTTTCTCGAAGGTCATATAGTAATTGCTCTGTTGCCTCAATACCTGCGTCAGAAGTGATTAATGCCATTTCCAATTCATCGTACAGCTCATCACTTAACATGGCTGTGCCGAAAATATTGAGATTAACAGATGTTTTTGCAAGGCTGCTTTTAAGTCGATCAAACCATGATGATTTTTCTTTCTGCAGCGCTTGGCTTGTTGATTCGGTTATGGCAGTATCTGATGCAGTTGTTTCAGTTTTCGCAGATGTGTTCTGATCAGTTTTGTTTGCCTCGTTTTTTTTTCGAAAAAAGCTGAACATAGATATTTTGTAAACAATTATCAGTAAAAGAACAAAAAAGCGGTTGTTTAATAATAACCATCATTTTAGCAGAGCCGGATATATGAAATTTCAAAATATTTTATTGCGTGTTTTATTTTTGATGTTAGGCGTACAAAGCGTTGTTTTTGCTCAAGAGATTAAAGATATGACGCTAGAAAATGGTATGAAAGTCATTGTTCGAGAAGACCATCGTTCACCCGTTGTCGTCAATATGATTTGGTATAAAGCAGGCTCTATGGATGAAACCAACCAGACAACAGGAGTTGCGCATGTATTTGAACATATGATGTTTAAAGGAACAAAAAAACATGGGCAAGGTCAGTTTAGCAAGATAGTTGCTTCATTAGGTGGGCAAGAAAACGCATTTACGAGTAAAGATTACACGGCTTATTTTCAACAAATTCAAAAGGATCAACTTGAAAAAATGATGGAGTTGGAAGCAGATAGAATGCAAAATTTGCTTTTATCACCAGAGTCTTTCTCCAAAGAAATTCAAGTTGTTATGGAAGAGAGACGTTTAAGAACAGAGGATCAGCCAGCATCTCTTTTGGGAGAAACGATATGTGCAACAGCATTTATGGTTCATCCTTATCATTGGCCAGTTATTGGATGGATGAATAATCTGGAGAACATGACGGTAGAGGATGTTAGGGATTGGTATAAACAATGGTATATGCCAAACAATGCAACCATGGTTGTTGTAGGTGATGTTGTTGCTGATGAAGTTTTTTTACTCGCACAAAAATATTTTGGAGACATTCCTAGAGGGGAGTTGGTATTAACACGGCCGCAGGTTGAGCCAGAACAAAAAGGAATACGACGTATAACAGTCAAGGCTTCTGCAGAAAATCCTATTGTTTTACTTTCTTTTAGAGCCCCAATGCTTAACGATATTGAGAAAGACGATGATGTTTACGCATTGGATGTTCTATCAGCTATTTTGGATGGCTACGATAACGCTCGCCTATCAGCGAAACTTGTTAGAAAAGATAAGATTGCAAGTACGGTTTCTGTTAGTTATTCCGTTCCTTCACGTGGTCCGGCACTTTTTTCAATTGAAGCAGTTCCATTAGGAAAAACGACAACTGAAAATTTGGAAAAAGCTATTCGAGCTGAAATTTCTAAAATTGCAAAAGAAGGTGTTTCAAAAGCAGAATTAGAACGAGTGAAAACACAAATTATTTCGTCACAAATATATAAACGAGATTCTCTTTTTGGCCAGGCAATGGAAATAGGTGTGCTCGAAATGACGGGAGTTGGTTATGAACAAATGGATCGCATTATTGAAAAGTTAAAAGGAGTAACATCGGAACAAGTGCAAGCGGTTGCTAAAAAATACTTCGGTGATGATGCATTGATAGTTGGTACGTTAGTTCCGAATCAGCGTAAATGAAACAGGGATTCATTGACTTTTAAGTATAAGAATAACGAAGTTAAGGATATTGTTATTTTATGAATATATTTTCTTTACGAAATTTTTGTTTGTTTATTAGTGTTTTTTTGTTTTTGAATTGGCCGCTTCATGCAGCAGTTGGTATTGAATCCTGGAAAACAAAAAATGGTGCTAAAGTTTTTTTTGTTGAAACGCATACTATTCCAGTTTTGGATGTTCGGGTTGATTTTGATGCTGGCTCTAGAAGGGATCCAAAGGGGAAATCAGGAGTCGCTTTTTTGACTAATTTAATGTTGTCAAAAGGCGTTAGTGCTTCAAAGCATCCTTTAAATGAGCCGGCATTAACGGAAGCGCAAATTGCTGATGTTTTTGCTGATGTTGGAGCTATTGATTCAGAGGATATGAGTGCAGATAAAGCAGGAGTATCTTTGCGAACGTTATCTTCTGAAAAAGAATCAGATAAAGCTATTCGAATGTTGGCAAGATTATTTTCTCAACCTTCATTTCCCGCTGATCTATTAAAACGGGATAAAATGCGGAGCATTTCTGCTATTCGTGAAACGTTAACCCAACCTGGTTCGATTGCTTCTCGAACTTTTCTAAAAGAAATATACGGTAACCATCCTTATGGATTGAGTCCGACACCAGAGTCGTTGAATTCTATTTCACGAAAGGACTTACATGATTTTCATCAGACTTATTATGTAGCAGATTCTGCGACAATTACTATTGTTGGTGATGCTTCACGTTCTCGTGCAGAGAAAATAGCAGAAGAACTCAGTATGCGGCTAAATAGTTCGTTCAATAAATATAGGAAAAGTGATTTGCCTGAGGTCGTGAATGGTATTAATAAAACAAAAATAGTAGAACATCCTTCAACTCAATCTCATATTCTTATTGGATTACCCGCTTTAAAGAAAGGAGATCCTGATTTTTTTCCGTTAGTTGTTGGAAATTATGTTTTGGGTGGAGGCGGTTTTGTTTCCCGTTTAATGCAAGAAATCCGAGAGAAAAGAGGTTTTTCCTATAGTATCTACAGTCAGTTTGACTCTCGTATCCAAGAGGGACCTTTCATTATTAGTTTACAGACTAAAAAGGAACAAACGAAAGACGCGATTCAGGTCGTAAAAGAGACTTTTGATGCTTTTATGCAAAATGGCCCGACGGAAGAGGAAGTTAAAGCGGCTAAAGATAATTTGATCAAAGGGTTCCCTCTCCGTATGGACAATAATAGAAAAATACTTTCTTTGGTCTCTATGGTTGGATATTATGATTTGCCATTAGATTATTTGGATACTTGGACAAATCATGTAAATGCTGTTACGGTTAAGGATGTTCGAGAAGCATTTGCACGGAAGATATCAACAGATAAATTAACGACAGTTATTATTGGTGAATCAAAATAAAATGATTTTTATCTGATCAGATTTTATGCGACGCAATAAAGCATCTACTAATAAAAAAAATGTATTTCCTCAACAAGTACGGATTATTGGAGGAAAGTGGAAACGTTCACTTTTGCCAGTAACGGCTTTACCCGATTTACGTCCAACGCCAAGTCGTGTTCGTGAAACTTTATTTAATTGGTTATATTCATTCTTTGATGGTCGTTGGGACGATAAAGTTTGTTTGGATTTATTTGCAGGAACTGGAGCTTTTGGATTTGAAGCGGCAAGTCGAGGAGTAAAGCAAGTAGTTATGGTTGATACAAACCGTATGGTTTACTCCCAGTTACAAGCAACTAGCCAAAAATTACAAGCGGAATCTCTTGTTCGTTTAATACATGGGGATGCGTTGCAAGTTGCGGAACATTTTGTTTTGAAAGGGGAAAAGTTTGATGTGGTTTTTTTAGATCCACCTTTCAATGCAGATATTCTTCCTAAAATTTTGCCACTTTGTTCTGTTTTGTTGAAACCTGGAGGCTTGGTTTATGTTGAGTCTCCTGTTTTTTTATCAGAAGAAATAATGAAAAAAACGAGCAAAAAAGATGAACTATGGCATATAATCCGGCAAGATAAAGCAGGACATGTTTGTTATCATCTTTTGCAATTACAGTAAACAAATAATCTTCAGGCATAATATGCCTTTTTTTACAAGGAAATAAGAAATGACCATAGCAGTTTATCCTGGTACTTTTGATCCACTTACTCGTGGTCATGAAGATCTTGTGCGTCGCTCATCTGCATTATTTAAAAAACTGATTGTTGGTGTTGCGGATAGTCGAACAAAAAAACCATTTTTTACAATGGAAGAACGACTTGCTATTGCAAATGAGGTGTTAGGTCATTATCAAAATGTCGAGGTTGTCGCTTTTACGGGTCTTTTAAAGGATCTGGTTCGAAAGCACAATGCTCGTGTCATTATTCGTGGTTTAAGAGCGGTTTCTGACTTTGAGTATGAATTTCAAATGGCAGGTATGAATCGTTATTTGATGCCTGAAGCAGAGACGCTTTTTATGACGCCTTCTGATCAGTATCAGTTTATTTCAGGTACGATTGTTCGTGAAATTGCTGTATTGGGAGGAGATATTTCGAAATTCGTATTCCCATCGGTTGAAACTTGGTTAAGAAATAAGATTCGCTTGATGACAGATTAATTTGCGTATAGGGATATGGCTTTTTTAATTACTCAAGATTGCATCAACTGCGATGTTTGTTCACCGGAATGTCCGAATGAGGCGATTTTTTTGGGTAAGGAATTTTACGAAATTGATGAGAATCGTTGCACAGAATGTGTAGGCTATTATGAAGAGCCGCAATGTGTTATGGTTTGTCCTGTTCACTGCATTATAAAAAAACCAGCTTCATTAGACACAAAAGAAGTATCGTTTAAAAAGCAGAAGAAACAACAGCGGAAATAGCCTACATTCAGTTTTTAGATGTTGTATAAATCAAACATTAAATAAGAAATTCAAAATATCTCCATCTTGTACAACATATTCTTTGCCTTCTGAGCGCATACGACCAGCTTCTTTTGCACCTTGTTCTCCCTTATAGGTAACAAAATCTTCGAACGATATGGTTTGCGCACGGATAAAACCACGTTGAAAATCCGTGTGAATCACACCAGCGGCAACAGGTGCTGTATCTCCTTTTTTAATTGTCCAAGCGCGAACTTCTTTTACGCCAGCAGTAAAGTAAGTTTGTAAACCTAAAAGATCATAGGCTGCTCGGATTAAACGATTTAATCCAGGTTCATCCATTCCCATGTCATTTAGGAAAGCTTGCCTGTCTTCCTCATCTAATTCTGCAATTTCAGCTTCAACGGCAGCGCTTATAGCAACAATTGGCGCATTATGTGATTTTGCATATTCTGTTAATTGATCTAAAAACGGATTATTAACAAATCCATCTTCAGAAACATTTGCAACATACATGGTTGGTTTTGCAGTAATAAGATGCAAGGATCTTAAGAGCAGTTTTTCTTCTGCTTCTAATTGCATGGAACGGATTGGCTGTGCTGTATTTAAGTGGGCAGCGACTCTTTCTAATAATTGAGTTAATTTAATTGCTTCTTTATCACCTGTTTTTGCTTTTTTACCTTCTCTAAGTAAAGCGCGTTCAACAGTTCCAAGGTCAGCGAGTGCTAACTCAGTTTGAATGACTTCAATATCATCTAGTGGAGCAACTTGTCCGGCAACGTGAACAACATTATCGTTTTTAAAGCAGCGAACGACTTGCACGATAGCATCAGTTTCTCTGATATGGGCAAGGAATTGGTTACCCAGTCCTTCGCCTTTGGATGCGCCAGCTACTAATCCAGCGATATCAACGAATTCGACAACAGCAGGTAAAATTCTTTGTGGTTTGACAATTTCTGAAAGCGGTATGAGTCGTGGATCAGGTACTTCAACAATACCGACGTTAGGTTCAATTGTACAAAAAGGATAGTTTTCTGCAGGAATTCCAGATTTTGTTAAAGCATTAAATAGTGTTGATTTACCAACATTTGGCAATCCGACGATACCGCATTTGAGACTCATAATAACTCTGTAGAAAAATAAAAAACAAAAAAATTATCCCTAATATTTTTTATTAAGGATGTTGTAGAAATACATTGTTGTGCGTTAGATGGGGAACTTTATCAAATTCTAATAGTGTGTCAATGGTAAAGATAAGAAGAAAGTAAATTGATTCAGAATAAAGTATTAAAAATCATATATTTTTAGCATTATTGATGGGTTAATGAGAAATATACGTGTTGATCTGTTATATATAAGTCACTTAAAAAATAAAAAAAACGATAAAAAGTAGTTGACTGATTAGAAGTGGTAGGCGTAGAATCCTGTTTTCTCGTTTTTGGGGGGATAAGTTGAGCGAGGGGGGATTTTTG
>JAZUNA010000048.1:0-22114 GCA_045603905.1 Oxalobacter sp.
GGATGCAAGAGCAATCACTTAAACATGTAAATGAATTGACTGTAAAAGGAATAGCTGTGCCTCGAATAAAAGGTAATTTTTTTACGGTTGATTTAGAGTCCGTAAGAGAAGCTTTTCGAGCAGTTCCTTGGATTAGAGAGGCAACTGTAAAGCGAAAGTGGCCAAATGGATTGGTTGTTTTCGTAGAAGAACATAAACCATTAGGAACATGGGGAGATGATGGTCGCTTACTTTCAGTAAAAGGTGATGTTTTTACTGCTAATTTGGCAGAAGCGGAAGAAGAAGGAAAATTGTTGAAATTTTATGGACCGGAAGGGAGCGAGAAAGAAGTTGCTGCAAGATGTGATGACTTGAAAAAAGGATTTGCAAAAATCAAATTACATCCAACTCTGATAAAGCTCTCAGATCGTTATGCGTGGCAACTGGTTTTGAATAATGGGATAAAAGTTCATTTTGGTAGAGAAAGTAGTGGTGTTTCAATGCAAGAACAGATGCAACGTTTATTGGCAGTTTATCCTCGCATAGCAGAACAATTGAAAAATGGAATTCGTGAAGTGGATTTGCGTTATCCAAATGGATTGGCATTAAAGGCTGACGGATTGGTACCAGATATCGGTATACAGTAAAGGAGTGCATGTAGTTATGACAAAAGACCTTAAAAATTTAATAGTTGGTCTGGATATCGGAACATCCAAAGTGGTTGCACTTGTTGCTCAAGTGTTGCCGGATGGACGTCATGAAATTATCGGTAAAGGTGAGTACGAATCAAAAGGTCTAAAAAAAGGGGTTGTTGTTAATATCGAAGCAACTGTTGAATCGATACAGCGAGCTCTTGAAGAAGCTGAATGGATGGCAGACTGCAAAATTCAAAAGGTTTATGCCGGTATAGCAGGAAGCCATATCAGAAGTTTTAATTCTCGTGGCATGGTAGCGATTAAAGATAAAGAGGTTACTGCTGCAGATGTTAGTCGCGTGATAGAAACGGCAAGAGCAGTAAATATCCCGAACGACCAGCAATTTTTACATACAGTATCTCAGGAATTTATTGTCGATAGTCAGGAAGATGTACGTGAACCTATTGGAATGAGTGGTATTCGTCTTGAGGTGAAAGTTCACATTGTGACAGGTGCCGTTTCCGCTGTACAAAACATTGTTAAATGTGTTCGTCGGTGTGGATTAGAGGTTTCAGATTTAATACTTCAACCAATGGCATCTGCGGATGCTGTTTTGACAGAAGATGAAAAAGAGTTGGGTGTTGTGCTCATTGATATCGGTGGCGGTACAACGGACATTGCTATTTTTAGCGAAGGTGCGATACGTCATACAGCTGTTATTCCAATTGCAGGAGATCAAATTACAAATGATATTGCGATGGCTTTACGTACACCAACTAATGAGGCTGAAGAAATCAAGCGGAGATATGGTATAGCAAAGCAGGTATTGGTTGATCCGACTGAAATGATAGAAGTGCCTAGTTTGGGAGATAGAAAACCAAGAACGTTATCACGTCAGACTTTGGCAGCCGTAATTGAACCACGTGTTGAGGAACTGTTTGCACTCGCATTACAGGTTGTAAAAGAGTCTGAGTATGAAGAAGTTTTATCTTCGGGAATTGTTTTAACGGGTGGTGCTGCATTGATGCCAGGTATGGCAGATCTTGCAGAAGATGTTTTCCTTAAGCCGGCTAGAGTGGGTTTCCCAAGATATCAAGGCGAATTAGCCGACATAGTTGAAAGCCCGAGATATTCGACAGCGCATGGGTTGTTACATGAAGCGAAAAAACAGTTTTTACGGGGAACGGTTGTTACCCAACAACAGGGAGCTGCGAAAGCAGTATTCCAAAGAATGAAAGAATGGTTTGCAGGAAATTTTTAGTCATAGTTTTTGATTGTGTTTGTTTTTATAAGCAGTTTTTAACTGGAAGTTCTCACATCGCGTGAAAATTTTCATTTGAGAACCGTATTCAGATAGGGAGCGTAAATATGAATTTTGATATGGTTGATAGTGCAAGACAGGGAACCGTTATCAAGGTTGTCGGTGTTGGTGGTGCAGGCGGTAATGCTATTCAGCACATGATTAACAAAGGGGTTTCAGGAGTAGAGTTTATTGCTGCGAATACTGATGCACAAGCGTTGTCGCATTCCAGAGCACATAATAATATCCAGCTGGGAGATACAGGGCTGGGTGCCGGTATGAGACCTGATATTGGTAAACAACTGGCAGAAGAGTCTCGTTCTCGTATTGAAGATGCTTTGCGCGGTGCGCATATGGTCTTCATTGCAGCAGGTATGGGTAAAGGTACAGGAACAGGAGCTTCCCCAGTTATTGCTGAAGTTGCAAAATCATTAGGAGCTTTAACGGTTGCAGTTGTGACCAAACCATTTTCTCATGAGGGTCAATTTTGTATGGATTTAGCTGATCAAGGATTGGCTGAATTGGAAGAGCATGTCGACTCTTTGATTGTGATTCTTAATGAAAAATTAGAAGAGATGCATGAGGATGCAAGCGTTGTTGAATGGTTCCAATTTGCAGATGATGTATTAAATAATGCTGTAGCGGGAATTGCAGAAATTATTAATGTACGTGGACATATTAACGTGGACTTTAATGACGTTAAAACCATTATGGGCGAGCAAGGAAAAGCAATGATGGGAACGGCTGTTAAAGAAGGTGTCGATCGTGCAAGATTGGCAGCAGAACAAGCAGTTGCTTCACCTCTTCTTGATGGGATTGATTTGTCTGGTGCTCGTGGTGTTCTGGTTAATATTACGGCTAGCCATGCTATTAAAGGTAAAGAAATTAAAGAAGTTATGGCAGCAATACGTGCTTTTGCTTCACCTCAGGCAAGAATTGCTCATGGAATCGTGTTTGATGATGAAATGGGTGATAGTATTCGCGTTACTGTTGTTGCAACAGGTTTGGGTCGTAGTAAAAAACCAATGCAAGTTATCCAAACGCCTCAATTGCGTACCGGGACTCATGATGCTGTAATTCCGACAGAAACAGTTGAGCCAGTAACTAGTACACAAAGTTTTTCTAATCAATTTGAATCATTAAAACAACCTGCTGTTTGGCGACATGGTCGTGATACAGCAGCAGATACGGTCAGAGCATTAGAAAAAAATGGTATGGAAACTTATGATATTCCAGCATTTTTACGCAGACAGGCAGACTAAGTAGTTATCTGTCATTTTTTGCATGTGCTCTGCAAAAGCTGTAAAAATGTGCGAATATATTGAAAATTAAATTTAAATAACAAATAAAAGACAAAGATTTGTTTAAAAAGCAGCTATGTTAAAACAACGTACAATAAAACAAGTTACGCGTACGGTTGGTATTGGATTGCATTCTGGCTACAAAGTTGAACTTGTACTTCGGCCAGCGCTCCCAAATACTGGAATTGTTTTTCATCGTACGGATTTGAATCCACCGGTTTCTATTCCAGTAAGTGCCGAAGCTATAGGAGATACTCGTTTAGCATCTACTCTTGTTAAAGATGGAGTGCGCATCTCAACTGTTGAGCACATTATGTCAGCATGTGCCGGGTTGGGTATTGATAATCTTCATATTGACGTGAGTGCTGAAGAAATTCCAATCATGGATGGTTCTGCATCATCTTTTGTTTTCCTTCTGCAACAAGCAGGTCTTCAAGAATTAGATGTTGTTAAAAAATATATTCGTGTAAAAAAACCAATAGAAGTTCGTGAGGGAGAAGGACCAAACGAGAAATGGGCTCGTCTTGAACCATATAACGGTTTCCGCCTAGACTTTTTTATTGAATTTAATCATCCTGCAATTGATTCTACTCATCAACGTGCAGTTGTGGATATGGCGGAAGTGTCTTATGTAAAAGATGTTTCTCGTGCGAGAACTTTTGGATTTGTTCGTGATGTCGAAACTTTACGAGGCATGGGATTGGCAAGAGGAGGTTCTCTTGAAAATGCGATTGTTTTGGATGAGTATCGCATCTTGAATCCACATGAACTTCGTTACGATGATGAATTTGTTCGTCATAAAATATTGGATGCAATAGGGGATCTTTATTTGGTTGGCTATCCTCTTATTGCTTCATATGTGGCGCATAAATCAGGTCATGCACTTAATAATCAATTATTAAGAGAACTTCTTGCTCAAACGGATGCCTATGAAATAGTCAGTTTTGAAACACCGGATACTGCTCCCAATTCCTGGTTTTCACAAACTGCTAGAGAGTGGGTGCCGGCATAAAACTGATTTTGTTTAATTATTAGCATTAATACGGACAATCAATTTTCCCTAGAAATTAGTTTTAAAAACTGGTTTCTAGGGTTTTTGTTTAATTGCTTTCAGGAAAACAGGAAGTTGTTTTTTAGTTGTCTTTGTTTAATTTAACTTTTACTCGAATATTTTCAATATTCCATCCCTGATTTTGTAGAGAAGATTGAAGTAAAGGTAATTTCTGTCGTAAACGGGCTGCAATGGCCTGACTCGGGACTCCAATAGTTAATTGGCCATTAGTAAATTGCAAAATCTTACTGTGGGCAAATTGATCAGGCAAAATAGATTCACATACTTTTCGTAATTCAATCAAACGAGTAACGTGAGGCAAAACACCTGATATTTTTCCTTGTTGTAGGAACTCCATTACCAAAGCACAGTTTTTATTCGTGTTCATATTTTTGCGAATAAACAAAGAAAATAGATAAGTTTAAAAATGGAGTTTGTTTTGATCATAAACAAGTGTATCTTACTTCGTAAAAAATAATATTTTATTTCTTGAAATAACTTAGCTTAACCCCATTTAATGCACTTGTGAAATAGAAAGAAACGAAGCAAGTTACTATAGATTATATGAGTTAATACCTCGACATGCTAAAATCTTTTCTTTCAAAATAGGGTTTTATTTCGGAATCAAAACTTTTAGATATAGCAGTTTAAAGCTGCTTTAATTTCATATGTTTTCAATGTCCTTCCTTACACGTATTTTTGGTAGCCGCAATCAGCGTTTGTTAAAACAATACGGAAAAGTTGTTGCAAAAATCAACTCACTCGAACCGGCGATGGAAAAATTATCTGACGCCGAATTGCAAGCAAAAACACCTGAATTTAAAGAACGATTAGCAAAAGGTGCTACTCTTGATGACTTGTTAGTTGAAGCTTTTGCTGTTTGTCGAGAAGCAAGTAAACGCGTTCTTAAAATGCGTCCTTTTGATGTTCAGTTGATAGGAGGGATGGCATTACATGAAGGAAAAATTTCTGAAATGGGAACAGGAGAAGGAAAAACTCTTGTTGCTACACTTCCAGCCTATTTGAATGCGCTTTCTGGTAAAGGCGTACATGTTGTGACGGTTAATGATTATTTGGCACAAAGGGATGCCGAATGGATGGGGCGTCTTTATTCCTGGTTAGGTTTAACAACAGGAATTAATTTGTCACAAATGGAGCATGAAGAAAAACAAGCTGCTTATGCTGCTGACATTACTTATGGCACAAATAATGAATACGGTTTCGATTATTTGCGCGATAACATGGTTTATGACGTCGCTGATCGTGTTCAAAGAGGTTTGAACTTTGCGATTGTCGATGAAGTGGACTCAATTTTGATTGACGAAGCAAGAACACCGCTCATTATTTCTGGCCAAGCAGAAAACAGTACAGATTTATATTACAAAATGAATCAGGTTCCTGCTCTATTAACAGAGCAGATTGGAGAAGACTCTCCTGATGGAAAAAGTAAAGTTGAAGTATACGGAGACTATACGAAGGATGAAAAATCCCATCAGGTTCTCCTAACCGAAGCAGGTTTTGAAAAAGCAGAAAAAATTCTGACAGGAATGGGGTTGTTACCAGAAGGAGCCTCGTTATACGATGCTGCAAATATCATGTTGATACATCATCTTTATGCAGCATTGAGAGCTAATGTTTTGTATCACCGTGATCAGCATTATGTTGTTCAAAATGGTGAGGTCATCATTGTTGATGAATTTACAGGTCGTTTAATGACTGGACGTCGTTGGTCTGATGGATTGCATCAAGCGGTGGAAGCAAAAGAAGGGGTTCAGATTCAAAATGAAAACCAAACATTGGCATCCATTACTTTCCAGAATTATTTCCGGATGTATGAGAAGCTGTCTGGTATGACAGGTACTGCTGATACAGAAGCATATGAGTTCCAGGAAATTTATGGATTAGAGACAGTTGTTATTCCTCATAACAGACCGAATCAAAGAGAAGATCGCCATGATCAAGTGTTCAGAACAGAGAAAGAAAAATATGATGTCATGTTAAGAGACATCAAAGATTGTTATGAACGAGGACAGCCTGTTCTGGTGGGAACAACATCTATTGAGAATTCAGAAAAACTGTCTCAAATTTTATCTAAAGCAGGTCTGCCACATAACGTTCTCAATGCAAAACAACATGCACGAGAAGCGGAAATTGTTGCTCAGGCAGGACGGCCAAAAATGATTACCATCGCGACGAATATGGCGGGTCGTGGTACGGATATTGTTCTGGGCGGTAATGTAGAAAAACAAGTTGAATTTATTGCTGCAGACGAATCAATTTCGGAAGAAGAAAGAAAAGCAAAAATTCAACAATTACGAGATGAGTGGCAATCACTTCATGATCATGTCGTAAAAGTGGGTGGTTTACATATCATTGGAACAGAACGACATGAGTCTCGCCGTGTAGATAACCAATTGCGTGGACGTTCTGGTCGCCAAGGTGACCCAGGTTCTTCTCGTTTTTATCTGTCTATGGACGATCCGCTATTACGCATTTTTGCTGGTGAGCGTATGCGGGCTGTTATGGATAAACTTAAATTGCCAGAGGGTGAGGCAATTGAAGCGGGTATCGTAAATCGTTCAATTGAATCTGCGCAAAGAAAAGTTGAAGGACGCAACTTTGATATTCGTAAGCAACTTCTTGAGTACGATGACGTTGCTAACGATCAACGTAAGGTAATCTATAAGCAAAGAAATGATTTGTTGGAAGCGGATGATCCAACAAGTTTTGTCACATCCTTGCGTCATGGTGTTTTCATGGATTTGTTCAGAATGTATGTTCCTGAAGAATCCGTCGAAGAACAATGGGATATTCCTGGTCTGGAAAGAGAGTTATTAACGGAATGGCGTTTGAATATTCCACTAGCAGGAATGATTGAAGAGCACAAGAATATGTCTGATGAAGATATTTTGGAACATATTCTGACGGTGGTCGATGAAAACTATAACGCTAAAATAGAAATTGTCGGTAAGGAACTCTTCTCTAGTTTTTCTCGTAGCATCATTTTGCAAAGTATGGATACTTTCTGGAGAGAACATCTTTCTGCATTGGATCATTTACGTCAGGGAATTCATCTGCGCGGCTATGCGCATAAAAATCCGAAACAGGAGTACAAACGCGAAGCATTTGAACTCTTTTCCATGATGTTGGAATTGATTAAAACGGATGTGACAAGAAAACTCATGTTAGTTCGGATTCAATCCCGTGACGAAGTTGAAGAAGCAGAGCAAAATTTAGGACAATCGAATGTTTCTAACATGAACTATGTTCATCAGAAATATCAAGATGAGGCAACAGCAAATGATCCTATAGAAGCGACAGCTGATCATATGGAAAGAAAACAACAGCCGGTAGTAAATGCTGTGCCAAAAGTCGGACGAAATGAGTTATGTCCATGTCAAAGTGGTAAAAAATACAAACATTGTCACGGAAAATTAAAATAAATTAATAAAGCATTTCTGCTAGGAGAGTCATATGGCGGTCAATCTTTTTCCACCGGTTGCATCAGATTTAAAACCGATTTCAGGTGTCAAACTGGGAACAGCTAAAGCTAATATTCGTAAACCGGATAGGAGAGATTTACTGGTTGTAACTTTGCCTTATGAAGCAACAGTTTCTGGCGTTTTTACAAAAAACCGTTTTTGTGCGGCACCTGTACAAATATGTAAAGAACATATTGTAGAAACCAGAACTCAAAATCGTTCAATTCGAGCATTACTGGTCAATACAGGAAACGCTAATGCAGGAACAGGTGAGCAGGGTTATGAAAATGCCAAATTAACTTGCGATATGTTGGCAGGTCTTTTAAGTTGTGAACCAGAACAAGTTTTGCCATTTTCCACAGGGGTTATTTTAGAACCCTTGCCAGTAGATAGAATTATCGTTGGACTACCTTTAGCAATTGAAGATTTAAAAGAAAATAATTGGTTCAATGCAGCTGAAGCGATTATGACAACGGATACGATCCCTAAGGCAGCATCACGAACCATTCAGATAGCAGGAAAAACAGTCACTCTTACAGGCATCAGTAAGGGAGCCGGTATGATCAAGCCCAACATGGCAACGATGCTTGGTTATATTGCAACGGACGCGAAAGTGCCACAAAATTTACTTGATCAAATTTTATCAAGTGCAGCTGATGCATCATTTAATTGTATTACGGTTGATGGTGATACTTCGACAAATGATTCATTCATATTGATGGCATCCGGCGCAGTTGATATTGGTATTACTGATGAAGATTCTTTAGGCTATACGGCATTAAAAGACGCCATAACAGATTTGGCTAAAGAGCTTGCTCAGAAAATAGTGCGTGATGGTGAAGGAGCAACCAAATTTATAACTATCACAGTAGAAAACGGTCTTAATGTAGATGAATGCCGTGCTGTTGCTTATTCAGTTGCACATTCTCCATTGGTAAAGACAGCTTTTTATGCATCGGACCCTAATTTGGGACGCATTTTAGCGGCAATTGGATATGCAGGAATCGAAGATCTGGATGTTAATCATTTAAATTTGTATTTAGATGATGTTTGGGTAGCTAAAAATGGCGGCCGTAATCCAAGTTATAAAGAAGAAGATGGTCAACGAGTTATGCAACAAAAAGAAATAACTGTACGGATTGATTTATCTCGTGGTGATGCGTCAGCAACTGTGTGGACATGTGATCTTTCACATGACTATGTATCCATTAATGCAGATTATCGTTCGTAATGACAGCATTAGAAAAATTCTTAACTCGGGCAGAAACACTTTTATCACGCTTGGAAAGTGTATTACCAACGGATGAGAAAACAGTTGACTGGGAAACGCCTTCAATTGCTTATCGTTGGCGTCGTAAAAATGGAAAAGGCATACTTCAACCTGTTTCCTATTCAACCAAAATATCATTAGTTGATCTTTTCTTTGTTGAAAAACAGAAAGCTATACTGGAACAAAATACACGTCAATTTGTTGAGGGGAAACCAGCAAACAATGTGTTATTAACTGGATCTAGGGGAACAGGAAAATCTTCATTGATTCGCGCTTGTTTGAATCAATTTGCAAAAGATGGGTTGCGTTTAATAGAAATTGATAAAACTGATTTAGTTGACTTGATCGATATAGGCGAATTAATCCAGTCTCGTCCAGAATGGTTCATTTTATATTGCGATGATCTTTCTTTTGAAGAAGGTGATAGTAGTTATAAAGTTTTAAAATCGGCACTAGATGGAAGTATTGTTTCACAGCCAGATAATATGCTTATTTATGCAACCTCGAATCGCCGACATTTACTTGCTGAACGGATGTCTGATAATACAGGATACGGTCAGGGTAAAAATGGCGAGATTCATCCTGGTGAGGCAGTTGAGGAAAAAATATCTTTTTCCGATCGTTTTGGTTTATGGCTAACTTTCTATCCGTTTAGTCAAGACGAATATTTATCCATAGTGGGGCACTGGTTACGCTTTTTAGGTTGTTCTGATAAACAAGTAGAATTGGCTCGCGAAGAAGCTTTACAGTGGGCACTGGCAAGAGCATCTCGTTCAGGAAGAACTGCCTGGCAATTTGCAAGAGATTTTGCGGGCAGAAACTTATAACTGCATAAAAATTATCCCGTTCCTTTAGATTTACATAAAGGAACGGGATAAGATGAAGATTCAACTATTTTAATTTAGCGTATTGTTCTTCTACTTTTTCTAAAGTTTGTGTAAAGTTTTTCAGACGATCTTTTTCCTGATTAACTACTTTTTCAGGTGCACGAGACACAAAATTCTCATTACTTAATTTTGCGTTAACTTTCTCGATTTCATTACGTAATTTCGCCATTTCTTTTTCAAGACGTTCTTTTTCTGCAGCAATGTCAATTTCAACTTTTAACATTAACTTGCATTGACCAACAACAGAAACGGGAGCTGGTGAATCTGGCAAAGTAGGAACAATTTCAATTTCAGATAATCTGCATAACGCTTGCATATGTGGAATAAAAGATTCCAATAATGCTTTATCAGATGATAAAGCTGGTTCAATAAATGCTGGAACTTTTTTAGCCGGAGAAAGTTGCATTTCTCCTCGTAAGTTTCTTGCTGAATCTACCAATCCTTTACATTGTCTCATCCAGTCTTCTGCTTCTTCATCAATTTTTTCAGCTTGGAATTCAGGATAAGCTTGTAACATGATGGTTTTATTAACCACTTTTTCAGTTATTCCTAAAAGAGAAGCAACTTTTTGCCAGAGTTCTTCTGTAATAAAAGGAATTACAGGGTGCGCTAATCGTAAAGTTGCCTCAAGTACGGTTAGTAATGTTTGGCGTGTAGCACGTTGTTGAACTTCATTACCTTTCTCGATTTGTACTTTTGCAATTTCAACATACCAATCGCAGTATTCATCCCAAACAAAACGGTAAATAGCTGAAGCAATGTTGTCAAAACGATATTCTGCAAAGCCGCGCTCTACTTCCGTAATGGCTCTTTGGAACTGAGAAACGATCCAACGATCTGCCAAAGAGTAGGAAAACTCTGCGCTAGGATCTATACCGTTATCTTGATCGATCGTATTCATTAATACAAATCGGGTTGCATTCCATAATTTATTACAGAAATTACGGTAGCCTTCGCAACGATTAAGATCGAAATTAATATTGCGTCCCAAAGAGGCATAACTAGCCATAGTAAAACGCAATGCATCTGTTCCAAAAGCTGGAATACCTTTTGCGTAGTTTTTGCGTGTTGCTTTTGCAATAGCTTCTGCACTTTTTGGATTCATCAATCCTGTTGTACGTTTACTAACTAAAGATTCAAGATCAATACCATCGATAAGGTCAATTGGATCTAATGTATTACCTTTCGATTTTGACATTTTTTCACCGTTAGCGTCTCTAACCAAACCGTGAATGTACACGGTATGGAAAGGAACTTTTCCGGTGAAATGGGTTGTCATCATGACCATTCTTGCAACCCAGAAGAAAATAATGTCAAAACCGGTTACAAGAACATTTGATGGTAAATAAGCTTGGTAATCCGCAGAGCTTTCGTCAGGCCAACCTAATGTGGAAAAAGGAACGATTGCAGATGAGAACCAAGTGTCTAAAACATCTTCATCTCTCCATATTTTTTTGTTTTTAGCCTGAGCCTGAGCTTCTTCTTCTGTTCTCGCAACATAGATATTGCCATCTTCGTCATACCATGCAGGTATTTGATGCCCCCACCATAATTGACGGGAAATACACCAATCTTGAATATTGTTTAACCACTGGTTGTATGTTGTTGTCCAATTTTCAGGGATAAAACGCACCTCACCATTTGCAACTTTTTCAAGAGCAACTTCTGCAATAGACTTGCCTGGGAAATAAGCATTGTTTTCATGCGGTTTGCTCATGGCAACAAACCATTGGTCTGTCAGCATAGGTTCCAAGATGACATTTGTTCTGTCTCCACGAGGAACCATTAATTTATGGGGTTTGACGGACTCTAAAAGTCCTTGTTCTTCCAAATCAGCAACAATTTTCTTTCTTGCCGAGAAACGATCCATATCTCTGTATGCAATAGGAGCATTTTCATTAATTTTTGCATCCAGAGTTAATATATTGATCATTTCTAATTGATGTCGTTGTCCAACAATGTAGTCGTTGAAATCGTGAGCAGGTGTGATTTTGACGCAGCCTGTTCCAAAATCCTTGTCTACATATTCATCCGCAATAATAGGAATTTTTCTATCAGTTAATGGTAAAAGTAATTCTTTACCAACCAAATGTTGATAGCGTTCATCTTCTGGATTGACTGCAACCGCAGTATCACCAAGCATGGTTTCTGGACGAGTTGTCGCAACAGTTAAATATCCAGAACCATCAGCGAGTGGATAGCGAATATGCCACATGAAGCCGTTTTCTTCTTCAGATACAACTTCCAGATCAGATAAAGCAGTTCCTAATACAGGATCCCAGTTTACAAGACGTTTACCTCTGTAAATTAAACCTTCTTCGTATAGGCGTACAAAAATTTCAGTAACAATTTTTGATCGGGTTTCATCCATGGTGAAATATTCGCGATCCCAATCTGGTGATGTGCCTAAATGACGCATTTGTCGGGTAATAGTAGAACCAGATTCTTCTTTCCACTCCCAAACTTTTTTGGTGAAATCTTCTCGTCCTAAGTCATGGCGAGAAATTCCGTTCATATTAAGTTGTCGTTCTACAACAATTTGTGTAGCAATACCTGCATGGTCTGTCCCCGGGATCCAAGCCGTATTAAAGCCTTTCATACGATGATAGCGTGTCAAACCATCCATAATGGTTTGATTAAAAGCATGCCCCATATGTAATGTTCCCGTGACATTTGGAGGAGGCAGTTGGATAGAAAAAGCAGGTTTATTTGTGTCTTCTGTTGATGCTCGAAAATAACCGCGCTTTTCCCATGTTTCACGCCAGTATTTTTCTATTTCTGTCGGTTCGAATGATTTGGCTAATTCCATGATGCTAAATATCTTTTTGTAAAAAAATATGATTATAAGGGAGCTTTTATGAGTATTGGCAAAGAATTACCGTTATAATAACTTCGTGTATGCATATATGCATACGTTATATGCTAGGGGTTCTGGTCGAAAGACTGGGCGAGATACACCCTCTGAACCTGATCTGGATAATGCCAGCGTAGGGAAGCTTAAAGACATTGTCGATTTGTATATCTATACATTTCATTTAAGATTTCCTTTGCCGGCTTTGAATTGACAAAGGAGTTTAAATGAATGCCAATCCAAAGTTTTTATCGGCTACAGCAACTGTTGATGAAGCAGCTGTACAACCATTTCCTAATTCCCGAAAGGTTTATGTAGAAGGATCAAGACCTGATATTCGGGTTCCTATGCGTGAAATTACGCTTTCTGATACTCCAATTATGTTTGGAGCAGAAAAGAATCCTCCTATTTATGTTTATGACACTTCAGGACCTTATACAGATCCTAATGCAAAAATTGATATCCGCTCGGGATTAGATCCAATTCGGACAAACTGGATTTTAGAACGAAATGATACAGAAGAACTTGATGGACCAACTTCAGCTTATGGTCGTCAGCGTTTAAATGATTCCTCACTTGATGAATTGCGTTTTAATTTGACACGAAAACCTCGTCGAGCAAAAAGAGGAAAGCAAATTACGCAAATGTATTATGCGAAGCAAGGGATTATTACTCCAGAAATGGAATTTGTAGCTATTCGTGAAAACTTGCGCCGTAAAGAATACATCGAGAGTTTAAAAGCGACAGGTCCTAAAGGGGAAAAAATGGCAGCAATGCTGTTAAAACAACATCCGGGACAGTCATTTGGCGCATCCATCCCCCAAGAAATTACACCAGAATTTGTTCGTGATGAAATAGCAAAAGGAAGAGCAATTATTCCGGCAAATATTAATCATCCGGAAGTGGAGCCCATGATTATTGGGCGTAATTTCCTAGTCAAAATTAATGCCAATATTGGTAATTCAGCTATTTCTTCTGGAATTGCAGAAGAAGTCGAGAAGATGACGTGGGCTATTCGCTGGGGTGGCGATAATGTGATGGATTTGTCCACAGGAAAACACATTCATGAAACACGCGAATGGATTGTAAGAAATTCTCCAGTTCCAATTGGAACCGTTCCTATTTATCAGGCACTTGAAAAGGTTAATGGTATTGCTGAAAACTTAACTTGGGAGATCTATAGAGATACCTTGATTGAGCAAGCTGAGCAAGGTGTCGATTATTTTACGATTCATGCAGGACTATTGTTACGCCATATTCCATTAACAGCAGAAAGAATGACGGGTGTTGTTTCGCGTGGTGGATCCATAATGGCCAAATGGTGTTTGGCGCATCACCAAGAAAGCTTTTTGTACACAAATTTTGAGGAAATTTGTGAAATTCTGGCAGCTTATGATGTTGCTGTTTCTTTGGGGGATGGTTTAAGGCCTGGTTCGATATATGACGCAAATGATGAGGCGCAATTAGGAGAACTCAAAGTATTGGGCGAGTTAACAAAAATTGCCTGGAAACATAATGTGCAAGTTTTAATTGAAGGTCCTGGTCATGTGCCAATGCATATGATCAAAGAAAACATGGATATTCAATTAGAACAATGTCATGAAGCACCTTTTTATACTTTAGGACCTTTGGTTACAGATATTGCACCTGGATATGATCATATTACGTCAGCGATGGGTGCTGCCATGATTGGTTGGTATGGCACAGCTATGCTTTGTTATGTAACTCCTAAGGAGCATTTAGGATTACCTAATAAGGATGATGTCAAAGAAGGAATCATTGTCTATAAATTAGCCGCTCATGCTGCTGATTTGGCTAAAGGTCATCCAGGTTCTCAAATTAGAGACAATGCTATGTCAAAGGCGCGTTTTGAGTTCCGCTGGGAGGATCAATTCAATATTGGGTTGGATCCTGATCGAGCGAAAGCCTTTCATGATCAAACTTTACCTAAAGATTCAGCAAAAGTTGCTCACTTCTGTTCAATGTGTGGTCCTAAATTTTGTTCTATGAAAATCACACAAGAAGTAAGGGACTATGCAACTAAAAAGGGAATTTCTGAAACGGATGCTATTAAGGAAGGTATGCAGGAAAGATCTGATGAATTTATCAAACGAGGTTCTGAAATTTATTACAGGCAGTGAGTTATGACGATAAAAATTGAATTAAATGGAGAAGCACATCTAGTTGCGAAAGCGAGCAATTTGCAAGATTTGATAAATTCGTTGCAATTGCAAGGACAAACTTTAGCTGTTGCTGTAAATCGTCAGGTTATTACGAAACAGAAATGGTCTGAACGCATGTTAGAGGCAAACGATAGAGTTGATGTCGTGCGTGCAATTGGAGGAGGCTAACTCGTATTAAACAAGTAAACAAAGGAATTATTTATTAGTAAAACCAAAAAAGAGAGGGAAATATGAATAAAGACCATATTCTAACAATTGCTGGCAAAGACTATCGTTCTCGTCTTTTAGTAGGCAGTGGAAAATACCGTGATTTAGAGCAAACACGGGCGGCTACTGAAGCTAGTGGATCTGAGATTATTACAGTTGCTATTCGTCGAGTTAATATAGGTCAAAATCCAAATGAACCTAATTTATTGGATGTTGTGCCGCCAACTGAATACACTATTCTTCCAAATACGGCAGGATGCTATAACGCAGAAGATGCTGTTTATACATTGCAATTGGCTCGTGAGCTTTTAAATGGCCACAAATTGGTTAAATTGGAAGTGCTAGGAGATGAAAAAACACTGTTTCCAAATATGCCAGAAACATTGAAAGCCGCAGAAATTCTGGTTAAAGATGGCTTTGATGTGATGGTTTATTGTAGTGATGATCCTATACAAGCCAGAATGTTAGAAGATATCGGTTGTTGCGCAATCATGCCTTTAGCTTCGTTGATTGGTTCAGGCATGGGTATTTTAAATCCTTGGAACTTGTCCTTGATTATTGATCAAGCAAGAGTGCCTGTTATTGTTGATGCGGGTGTGGGAACTGCTTCTGATGCTGCAATTGCAATGGAGTTGGGTTGTGATGGTGTCTTAATGAATACAGCGATTGCAGGAGCAAAAGATCCAGTTCGCATGGCTCGTGCAATGAAATTAGCAATTCAAGCAGGTCGAGATGCCTATTTGGCAGGACGAATTCCAAGACGTTTCGAAGCGTCTCCTTCTTCTCCAATGGCTGGTCGCATTGTGTGATGACAGAACATATCTAAAAAGGAATGCCAGTTTCTCCAGTTAGACCTGCGTTATGGTTTTTTCAGGATTGGTTTGCAGGGGAGAAGCTGGTATTCATGCAGATATTAAAGACCATTGATTTTCTGACGAAGGAAAGAAAAGGATTGTCAACAAACGTTATCAACCTCTTATACGATTGCAAAAGGTTAGTGAATTCCAAATCGTCATGTCGGGATGAACCAAATTTGAAAATAAAGAAAGTAAAAATATGAAAGCATTAAAAGGTCTTTATATTGTTACACCTGATTGGGATGATACAGAAAAACTATTAGATGTAACTGAAAAAGCATTAAAAGGTGGTGCCGCAGTAGTTCAGTACCGTCATAAAACAGCAAAAGAAGAACAATTAAGAGAACAGGCAATTGCATTGCAAAAACTTTGTAAACAATATGGTGTACCTTTCATCATTAATGATTATGTCAATTTATGCATAGAGTTAGATGCTGATGGAATCCATGTGGGAGGAACTGATGATTCTGTTGCTGTTGTGAGAAGCAAGGTTGGACCGAATAAGATTATTGGTGCATCTTGTTATGGAGAAATGGATTTGGCTCGAAAAGCACAAAAAGAGGGTGCAAGTTATGTGGCGTTTGGCGGTTTTTATCCATCACGTGTAAAAAAATATGCTGTGATAACACCGGTTAGCATTATTAGAGATGCAAAGAAGGAATTGGTCAATATGCCAAGTTGCGCAATTGGAGGTATTACACTTGAAAATGCTATTCCACTTGTACAACAAGGCGTAGATATGATTTCAGTCATTAGTAGTGTTTACATGGTTGAAGATCCAGAAGCTGCTGCACGAGCATTTGCTGATTTATATAAGCATTATAAATAAGTGTAAGTGTTTGATAATGTTAGGCGCTAAAATGATCTGGTCCTCAATTTTTTGTCCAAGAATTAGAGACCAGATCGCATATACAGTATTTAATATATTCGATTAGTATTTTTATTCGGCTAGCGAGGAATAAATGAAAGTTATTGTATTAGGTTCAGGAGTTGTTGGTACTGCTGCAGCTTGGTTCATCAGACAAGAAGGACATGAAGTCACTGTAATAGAAAGACAACCGGGTCCTGCTCAGGAAACATCTTTTGCTAATGGATCTCAAATATCTGTTTCACATTCAGAGCCATGGGCAAATCCCTCTGCTCCAAAGAAAATACTAAAATGGTTAGGAAAAAAAGACGCTCCTTTACTTTACCGCTTTAGAGCAGAACAATTACAGTGGGAATGGGGAGCTCGTTTTTTACGTCAGTGTACGCCTGGTAAAACGGCCTACAATACCCAGCAATGTTTAGCGTTAGCAGATTTTAGTTTGCGAACGTTGCGTGCACTTCGAGAAGAAATTCATATTGAATATGATTATTTGACTCGCGGCATCATGCATTTTTATACAGATAAAGATGAATATGAAGCTTCAAAACCAGGAGCGAAATTAATGACCTCTCTTGGTTGTCCAAGAAACTCAATTACACCAGATGAAGTAGTCCAAATTGAACCAGCACTATCTCCCATCAAAGACAAATTAATTGGTGGAGATTACACTCCAGGAGATGAACATGGAGATGCTCGTATGTTCACTATTGGTTTAGCTAAACATGCCGCTAAACAAGGTGTCAATTTCCGTTTTAGCACTACTGCTGTTCGTTTATTAATAGAGGGAGCTGGAACAACTTCTTCAATTACAGGTGTAGAAATTATCAATTCATATGGGGAATATGAAACATTAAAAGCGGATGCCTTTGTTGTTTCTTTAGGTAGTTTTTCTGCTCCTTTTCTTAAACCACTTGGCATAAATTTAATGATTTATCCAGCAAAAGGCTATTCAGCGACTTATCCTATTCTCAATCAAGATGCTGCTCCTTCAGTCTCGTTAATCGATGCAGAATATAAATTAGTTTTTGCGAAATTAGGAAATCGTTTACGTGTTGGTGGAACTGCAGAAATGAATAGTTATGGAAGAGAACTTAATTCAGCGAGATGTGAGGCTTTAACAAAACGAACACAAGAATTGTTCCCTGAAGCTTGTGACTATAGCAAACCAATTTATTGGAGCGGTCTACGTCCAATGACTCCTTCAAATATTCCATATATTGGAAAAACAAAATATAACAATCTTTACCTAAATACTGGGCATGGCACATTAGGATGGACAATGGGATGTGGTTCTGGTCGAGCTATTGCTGATATTATTTCAGGGCATCATCCTGAAATAAACTTTAATTTTATCGGTATGGGGCGTAATTAATCACACTAAAAATTTACAATGAAGAAATTAACTAAAACACATGAATGCCCATGTGGAAGTAAACGAGTTTTTACTTCTTGTTGTAGTCGTTTTCTTCTTGGAAAAGAGAAACCACAAACCTCTCTTGAGTTAATGCGCTCTCGTTATACTGCCTATACTTGTCGTGATAACGACTACATTGCATCTACGTGGTATCCATCAACAAGACCGAAAGAACCTATTACAACTGACACTACTATTAAGTGGATTCGCTTGGAAATAATTCGTCACGAAGAAAGCCTAAATGATGGTTTAGTTGAATTTATAGCTTATTGCAAAGTGAATGGTCGCGCTCAAAAAATGCACGAAACGAGTCGTTTTTTAAAAGAAGACGGTCAATGGTATTATCTTGATGGAACTTTTAACTGATATTCATATATGACAAGAACAACATCTAATCAAACACTTTCTTCCGAATTTGTTTCTCGTAGTCTACAAAGCGTTTGGCATCCATGTACCCAAATGCAGCATCATGAACAATTTCCTCTTGTAGCATTATCGCGAGGTAAAGGCGCATGGTTATTTGACCAGGATAATTACCGTTATCTTGACGCAATCAGCTCATGGTGGACCAATCTTTTCGGTCATGCAAATCCACATATAAACGAGGCTATTAAAAACCAATTGGAAACTTTAGAGCACGCTATGCTTGCAGGCTTTACTCATGAGCCTGTTATTTCTCTTTCTGAAAAACTTTCTGACTTGACAGGTGGCGCATTAGGTCATTGCTTTTATGCTTCCGATGGTGCTTCTGCTGTTGAAATTGCGCTCAAAATGAGTTTCCATGCATGGCGAAATCAAGGTTTTTCTCAAAAGCAAGAATTCATTTGTCTAGAAGGAAGTTATCACGGAGAAACACTGGGTGCTTTATCCGTTACTGATGTTGCACTTTTTAAAGATTCGTACGCACCACTTTTAAATAAAGTACATATTGTCCCCTCTCCAGATAATCGAAAAAAAACAGATAATGAAACAATAGAAGACATCATTTCTCGTTCCCTCATGGCATTAGAAAATCTTTTGATTAAACGAGCAGATCATATTGCCGCTTTAATCGTTGAACCATTAATTCAGTGTTCGACTGGGTTTGCTATGTACGAACCACTTTATTTAACAAAGGTTCGAGAATTATGTAATCAGTACAAAATTCATTTAATCGCGGATGAGATTGCAGTTGGGTGTGGCAGAACAGGAACTTTTTTTGCTTGTGAACAAGCGGGGATTTGGCCTGATTTTATAACCCTTTCCAAAGGCATAAGTGGTGGGTATCTTCCCCTTTCAATAACGATGACAACAGATGCCATTTATCAGGTTTTCTATGACAAAGATTATGCAAAAGGTTTTTTGCATTCACATTCTTTTACCGGTAACCCTTTAGCTTGTCGTGCAGCTTTAGCTACTTTAGATCTTTTCAAAAAAGACAATGTATTAGAAAACAACCAAACTCGTGCAAAACTTCTTACAAAAGAACTTGCTCCAATTGTTTTTCATGAAAAAATCAAACATTTTCGTCATAAAGGCATGATTTGGGCGTTTGACGTAAATTTATCTGAAAAGGATGCTATAAATTTTCCAAGAAAATTTTTTTCTACAGCAATTAAAAATGAAATATTATTGCGCCCAATAGGAAATACTGTTTATTTAATGCCTCCTTACATTTTAAATGATGAAGAAATTGTTTTTTTAGCACGACAAACGTTGCTAACACTTAATCAAGTTTTATCTACATGAAATCTTTTTCTTGTTTTGTTACGGGTACAGATACTGGTATTGGAAAAACACTAGTTACCTGTACTCTAGTTGAATATTTATCCAAGCAAGGTGTTGTGGCGGGAATGAAGCCTGTTGCAGCTGGAGCAGTATATAAAAATAATGAGTGGTCTAATGAAGATACTGACGCAATCATGCGTGCGTCCAATAATATTTGTTCATCCAATCTAGTTACACCATATTTGCTAAAAACACCGATATCACCCAACATTGCAGCAGCTTTAGAAAACAAAGTTATTGAATTTTCAAAAATACAGGAAAGCTATAACAAAATTTGCCAACAAACCGATTCTGTCATTGTTGAAGGAGTTGGCGGATTTATGGTTCCTCTCTCGGATCATGACACTGTAGCTGATCTTGCTGTACAATTCGCACTACCAATAATACTTGTCGTTGGATTACGACTAGGATGTATAAACCATACACTTTTAACAGTAGAGGCTATTTTTTCCAGAAAACTGCATTTGGCAGGGTGGGTTGCAAACCATATTGATTCTGCGATGATACATCAAACCGAAAATATTACATTGCTTGAAAAACTAATCCCTGCACCTAGATTGGCAACTATCCCTTATATAAAAAATATCTCTGCTATTGAAGCTGCAAAATATTTTGACTTCTCAAAATTGCACAACTAATAATTACAATTATTTCTTGTATATTAAGGACACATAAACATGTCACAACCCATAACTTTTCATAAAAAAACTTCTCCGAATGACGCATTGCCTACTACAACCTGGCCAGTCGAAGAAGTTCTTGCTCTTTTTGATCTTCCTTTTAATGAACTCATTTATCGTGCACAACAGATATTACGTGACAATTTTCCAGAGGGGGACATTGAGTTAGCGACCTTAATATCATTGAAAACAGGTGGATGTTCAGAAGATTGCGGTTATTGTTCGCAATCGGTGCATCATCATACCGATGTAAAAGCAAGCAAGATGCTTTCCTTGGATGTTGTTTTAAAAGCGGCAAAAGAAGCAAAAGCTAACGGCGCGACTCGTTTTTGTATGGGAGCTTCAGGACGCTCGCCTAATGACAGAGATATGGAAAAATACGAAGAAATGGTACGTGCTGTCAAAGCATTGGGCTTGGAGACTTGTGCAACATTAGGCATGCTTCAAGAAGAACAAGCGAAACGTCTAAAAGAAGCGGGTTTGGATTTTTATAATCATAATTTAGATACATCACCTTCCCATTACAACAACATTATTTCATCGCATAACTACCAAGACAGATTAGACACCCTTGGACAAGTCAGAAAAGCGGGACTAAAAGTATGTTGTGGTGGAATTATCGGCATGGGTGAATCACGTCGCCAACGTGCAGAACTCATTTCACAACTTGCGAATTTGAATCCTTATCCAGAATCAGTTCCAATTAATCACCTTGTGCCAATTAAAGGAACTCCATTAGAGAATGTAGAACGACTTGACCCACTGGAATTTGTGCGTACTATTGCTGTTGCTAGAATTGTTATGCCACAAGCGCGAGTAAGAATGTCTGCTGGTCGTAGGGAATTAGGAGATGCAATACAAGCATTGTGCTTCATGGCGGGTGCAAACTCCATTTTCTATGGGGACAAACTATTAACAACAGAGAATTCTGAGGCCGAAGAAGATCGTATACTTCTTGAAAAATTAGGATTAAAAACAAAACAAGTTAATGAAATCAAAGGTCATTTACACGGTGTGGGACACCATGATCATAATCATGATCACTAAATGTAATGGATTCTTTCTAATATTTTAAAAATAAAAAATGGCTACATATATTGCATGTAGCCATTTTTTTTATGAACTTGTCCCCGCCTGTGCCGCTATGCCTGCATCTTGAACCTGAAGATCAGGTGGTAACGGTAAGCCGATTTCGGGTTCATCGAACGAGCGATGCTCACGCCCATCATGCAAATTCCGCAACCGATGCATGTGAATGGTTCAAAGATTTAATGACAATCACGAACACTGCAGGGACTTCCAGTCTACCTTATTCTCGATATGTGTCAACCTATTTAGGAAATTTAATTCTTTAAAAAAGATCTTCTTGAGGGGCTAAGGCT
>JAZUNA010000049.1:0-25671 GCA_045603905.1 Oxalobacter sp.
AGCACTTGCATGGCATGCAAGGGGTCAGCGGTTCGATCCCGCTTACCTCCACCAAAAGAACATTTCATAGCGTTCATTAATATTCACTAAACCCGCATAAAACTTAGTGTTTTGCGGGTTTTTTATTTCGCAATCATTCCGTATCATTCGCTAACATTCGGGTATTTTAAGTATAGAAATAAGTATAAACTTGAATACATTTGAAGTAGCTATATCTAAATTAGAAATAAAAATCCTTGTGTCTGCTGTAGACGAAATCAAAAGACTATAATATAATACTAGCTTAGCTGTTGAAAAAGATTGAGTCTCCATCGTCTAGGGGTTAGGACACCACCCTTTCACGGTGGGAACAGGGGTTCGAATCCCCTTGGAGATGCCAGTTTTTTCAATAGATAGTAAAAAATTATAGGGTCCCCATCGTCTAGGGGTTAGGACACCACCCTTTCACGGTGGGAACAGGGGTTCGAATCCCCTTGGGGATGCCAATAAAAAGATAAAACACCCAATTTTGAATTGTGGTGTTTTTTTTTATCTATCGCATGAGCCAAAAAAAGCAAGATTTCATGCAAAAGTTATAACTAGACAAGCTATACGTTATAACTTTGTTCAAATTTCCAATTTCCAGATTTTCCACCAGTCTTTTGAATGAGATGAATATTATTGATAATCATGTTTTTATCAATTGCTTTTAACATGTCGTAAATAGTTAAAAGAGCTATATGCACGGCTGTTAATGCTTCCATTTCTACACCTGTTTTTGCAATAGTTTCTGTTCGTGCGCGACATATGATAGAAAAAGTTTTTTCAGATAATTCAAAGTCAACTGAAATATGTGTCAGAGGTAAAGGATGGCATAAAGGAATAATATCGCTGGTTTTTTTTGCTCCCATAATGGCGGCAGTTCTTGCTATACCAAGAACATCTCCTTTTTCTGCGGTCCCCGATTTCACATGATTCCATGTGATTTGATTCATCAAAATAGTTCCTTCAGCAATGGCGATACGATGTGTATCTGCTTTATGAGCAACATTAACCATATGTGCTTGACCATTTTGATCAAAGTGAGTTAATGAATTATCTTTGTTTGAAGAAAAAGACATTTTAAGAAAATAGTAGCAAAATGAAACAGAGTAGATATATGCATGTATGAAAAGGTATCATAACATGATAAAAAATTGCTCGGTTTTAGGTAAAGAGCTTATGTATCGTTTTTTTAGAATTTTAATATTACCAATATTGCTTATATTAGTAATACAACCTTCAGTATACGCACAATATGATAATTTACCAACGCTAGGAGATACAGCTAGAGGTGAGCTTTCTCCTTTGCTTGAATATAAAATTGGTGTCAAGATTATGCAACGTATACAAATCGACCCTGATTATATTCAAGATGGTGTTATTACAGAGTACCTTAATAGAATTGGTCACAAATTGGTTAATGCGACTCCAGAAGTGCGTGGAGAGACTGGTAATGATTTCTTTTTCTTTGCATTACGAGACCCTACGTTAAATGCGTTTGCTTTGCCTGGAGGCTTTATAGGCGTTCATACAGGACTTTTATTAGCAGCTCAAAGTGAATCAGAATTAGCTTCCGTTCTTTCACATGAGATTGGTCACGTATCTCAACGGCATATTGCTCGTATGATTGGTAATCAAAAGCAAGATATGTTAATTCCCATTGCATCATTTGTATTAGCTGCGATTGCTGGAGCGGCAAAGAATACAAATGCAGCAGGTGCTTTGATGATGGGAGGGCAGGGATTAGCTGTGCAAAAACAATTGAATTTTAATAGAGACGCAGAAAGAGAGGCTGATCGAATTGGTTTTCAAATACTCAGAGAAGGGGGGTTTGATACAAATGGTATGGTTTTGTTTTTTGAACGATTGCAAAAGGCAAATCGGAATTATGGAGAAGGTATTTCTGCATATTTAAGAACTCACCCATTAACAACGGAACGTATTGCTGATATTGAGGCAAGAGTTCGTGATGAGCCTTATCGTCAGCATGCCGATAGTTTAGATTTTTATTATGCACGTGTACGGGCACAGATTTTGCAAGATAGTAGTGTTAAAGGTATTGAAACGGCAGAAGAACTTTTTAATGAAATGATTAAAACGGGTGGGAAGTATATGGTTTCTGCTGGTTATTATGGGAAAGCTTTATTAGAGTTAAAGAAAAATGATGCTGCTAAAGCACAAGTTTTTTTACAAGAATCTAAAAAAATGATTGGAGAAAAAATTGCGCAACGCAGTTTTGCATTAACGAGTACAACTATCGATATTAAAACAAGAACAAAGCAATATTCTGATGCCATAAAAGAGTCTCAGAAAGCTCTATCACGTTTTCCTGGATCCAAAGGATTAGTGTATCAACATGCTCAAGTATTAATTGAGGCAGAAGATTATGATAAGGCTTTAGAATATTTAAGGAAACAAGCTCAAATTTATCGAAGTGACGCAATGATTCATGGTTTCTTAGCTAAAGTTTATGATGCACAAGGCAAAATTGCTTTAATGCATATTGAATTGGCTGAATCGTATAGTTTATCTGGTGGATTATCTGCAGCATTAGAGCAGTTGAATCTTGCTAGACAAGCACCTGATGTCACGTTTTATGATCATTCAATAATTGATGCAAGGGAACGTGAATTGCAAAATCAACGATTAGAAGAATTAGCAGAAAAATAAGTCTAGAAAATGAAAACCACCTACACTTTTCATTCAAAAATGTAGGTGGTTTTTTGTTAGATTATTTAAGATGGGTATCTATATCTGGATTTAATCCCATGACAAAATTAAATCCACCATCAACATAGGTGATTTCTCCAGTAACGCCAGAAGCAAGGTCAGAAAGCATGAATGCAGCAACATTACCGACTTCTTCAATCGTTACATTGCGGCGAAGTGGAGCATGACCTTCAACAAAATTTAAAAGAACATTAAAGTCTTTAATACCACTAGATGCAATAGTTCTGATTGGACCTGCAGAAATACCATTTATTCGTACGCCTTGTTTTCCGAGAGACTCAGCCATATAACGCACAGTAGCTTCAAGAGAGGCTTTTGCAAGTCCCATTGTATTGTAATATGGGATAGCTCTGTTTGCACCTAAATAGGTTAATGTCAGTGCAGAAGAACCTGGTTGAAAAAGGTGTTTGGCTGCTTTAACCATAGCAGGGAAGCTATAAGCAGAAACATCATGCGCAATTCTAAAAGCTTCGCGAGAAAAACCATCGAAGAAGTCACCAGCAATTGCTTCTCTTGGTGCAAAAGCAATTGCATGAACGAGACCATCTAATTTACCCCATTTTTTTTCAATTTCGGCAAATACATTTTCAATTTGTGCATCACTAGTTACATCACATTCATAAACCATTTCACTGCCGAAACCTTTAGCAAAGTCAGTAATACGGTCTTTAAAACGCTCACCTACATAGGTAAAAGCTAATTCGGCACCTTCCCGATAACAAGCTTCAGCAATTCCATGTGCGATAGAACGATTTGAAAGCAAGCCTGTAATCAGAATTTTTTTCCCTTGCAAAAATCCCATTTATGACTCCAAAAAAGATGTGTTCTGCTATTAGAGCAAATATTTAAAAAAATTCACCATTAATCAACGACAAGATGAAATGTATCGTAAATTGTAAGTTGTCGCTATAGTTGCAGCAACTTTTTAAAGAGCAATTGTTGTTTTTTTTACTGATAGTTTTAACGTATTACACATGCTTTTGTTTTGATTTTTTACGTTTGATTTCATTCGCGACAACAGTTTGCTTCTGTTTGCTTTTTTTTGTATTCGTTATTTGTGTTTTTTTAGAGGTTGTGCGAGAGTTTTTCGAACGCGATTTTTTTGATGCAACCGGCACATGTACTTTTAAAATTGTACCTATAGCAACTTTATTGCTCGTTAATTTATTCCAAGATTTCAAGTCGTTAATATTCGTTCTATATCGTTTAGCGATAGAAGCAAGATTATCTTGTTTTCTAACTCTAACTTTAATAATCCGAGTCGGCGAACCAATTCTTTCTAATGAGATTTTTCCTGTTTCAGAAATTTCAGGAGCAATGTCATTTGTGCCGGTTAAATGAGCAGAGAGTGGTTTCGGAACTAAAACAGTTGAACCGAATTTAAGAACCATTTGAGAAGGAATTAGATTGGCAACACGGATAATGTCAGGTGTTGTATTGTATTTTTCTGCAATTGATTCAACAGTTTCACGAGGTTGCGTAACTTGGTATGCGGTCCATGAGGATAATGGTTGCTTCCAGTTTGCTAAATTGTTTTTAAATTTTTCTGCATTTTCTTTTGGAAGTAGTAAATGTACATCAGGACCGCCAGTAATAACATACTGACCAAATTGAGGATTGAGTGCTTGAAAATCATCCAAAGGTAGTTCTGCTAATTTTGCCGCAACACTGACATCAATATCATGTGTTTTTCCAATCTTTACAAAATAGGGTTGATTTTCAATTTCCGGTAAAGTGATGTCATATAGTTCTGGCGTTGCAATCAGATTTTTAACTGCTTGAAATTTTGGAACGTAATTACGTGTTTCTGCAGGCATAAAAGCAGACAGACTATTAAAGTCAATAGGTTTTTTTCGAGCTTGATTTCTTCTAATTGCGCGTCTGACCGATCCTTCTCCCCAATTATAGGCTGCTAAGGCGAGGTGCCAGTCACCAAACATATCATAGAGACTTTGTAAATAATTCAAAGCTGCTTCAGTTGAAGAGAGAACACAACGTCTATCATCTCTAAAAACTGATTGGGCAAGGTCAAAATGACGACCAGTGCTAGGAATAAATTGCCACATGCCTTCAGCTTTTGCAGATGAGCGAGCATGAATATTAAATGCAGATTCAATAAACGGAAGAAGTGCTAATTCAGTTGGCATACCGCGTTTTTCTATTTCTTGAACGATATGAAATAAGTAACGGGATGCGCGAATAGTTGTTCTATCAAAATAAGTTAAATTTTTTAAATAATACTTCTCATGGTTAGCAACAAGAGAATTTTTTAAATCAGGAATAGCAAAACCTTTACGAATTCTGTCCCAGACGTCAACTTCGTACATGGAAAGAACTTCTGTTACAGGATCGTCTTCAATATTTTCTGTACGGGTGAAATTGGTATTTGCATGAGAATGAAAAGCGGCCAGTTGGATATCTTTGCTATATTTTGGAAGAGAAATATCTCCAGCTGAAGCTAAGTATGGTACTGCTAAAAATACAATAACAGTAATGACAGTTAAAAAATATTTTACGCAGTATTTATATACCATTTTTCGTTTATTTATCAAAAACAGCAAAAACAAGCAGGAAGTTTACGAAAAAGGCTCTTTTTCCGTCAAGAAAACTTACATTTTTTTATAAATTGTATATATTTCAAGTAATTGCTGAGTTTGCTTTATATACATGAGGCATTAGAACTTCAAAGTTTTAACACCATTTTTAGTTCCTAAAAGGCAGATATCAGCTTTTCGTTTTGCAAAAAGCCCGACTGTAACCACTCCAGGATAATTATTAATTTCATTTTCCAAAGAAATAGGGTCGGTTATTTGTAAGTTATGAACATCAAGTATGAAATTACCATTGTCAGTTTTAAAAGGTAGGTTTTCTTTCATACGTAATTTAGCTTGTCCTCCTAATATAGCTAGTTTTCTTGAAACTAACTGATAGGCCATGGGAATGACTTCTATTGGGAGAGGAAACGTTCCTAAAGTTTTTACAGATTTTGATTCATCTGCAATACAGATAAATATATCAGCAGCAGAGGCAACAATTTTTTCACGAGTTAAAGCACCTCCACCACCTTTAATCATCATGCCTACATCATTAATTTCATCTGCTCCATCTATATATACAGGAATAGATGTAATTTCATTCAATTCCAATACGTTGATGTTATGAGAGCGTAAACGACTTGCTGTTGCTTCTGAAGAAGCAATAGCACCTTTAATATCGTTTTTCATTTTTGCTAATTCATCAATGAAAAAATTAGCAGTGGAGCCAGTTCCAACACCAATAATTTCTCCTTTAGGAACATATGCAAGAGCTGTTTTTGCAACAGAAAGTTTTAGGTCATTTTGTGACATGATGTAAGCGAATATTTAAAGTTATTGAAATCAAAAAACTTAAATAAGAGTCCAGCCAGTGGAACCATAACAGTTTAATAATTTTAGTGATTCAATTTGTTTGTCTGATAAAGGGAGAATAATTTCTTCCTCCGTAAAAACGACATTACAACCGGCTTCTTCTACAAAAGGAATAAGAAAAACAATATTTGAATCTTCCGTATAAAAGTGATTAGCATCAACAGGTACTTCAATGCCAATATCTTCAAGAGCTTTTATTTTAATCATAATGTTTTACCGTATTTGATTTTATAAAGATATAGAAGTTATTCCGTTTTTTTATTCAGAAAAAATAAAGATGAAATCGTAATTTATTTTGACGTATTTTAAACTGATATGGCTATTAGAGTTTATAGATAAAAGTTTAAAGTTGGTATAAGGTTCATGTGAATGCATAAATAGGCAAGAAAAATTACCAGAAAGATAACGTTTTACCTTGCAGATTTAATTCTTTACGAATGGTTTTGTAATGAGGATATATTTCTGACACGATGTTCCAAAAACGATTACTGTGATTCATTTCACGAAGATGAGCAAGTTCGTGCACGATGACATAATCAATTAGTATTGGTGAAAAATGGATTAAACGCCAATTTAAACGAATGTTGCCAGATGTCGAGCAGGATCCCCAACGGGATTTTGCTGAAGACAGAGAGAATTGATGATATTTGACGTTTAGTTGAGTTGAAAAAAAAGGTAAACGTTTAGCAAAATATTCTTTTGCTTTTTCCTGAAACCACTTCGTAAGTAATCTTTTAGTAAGTGGCTCTGATTCTATATTGATTGTACTGATAATAATTTCGAGGGCTTGTTGATTTAATGAAATATTATTAGAACTACTTTTTTGAATACGTAAGGAAAAGTTATTTCCTAAATAGGGGATGGTTACTCCGTTTTTTAATGACAAAGAAGAAGGTTTTTTATATTGGGTAAGAAAATAATGAAGTTTGGTTTTAATCCAATCTTCTTTTTTTTTGATAGCTTCTTCAATAGTTTTTAAAGAAGTTTTCAGTGGAGCGGTAACACGCAACCCATTTTCATTAATCAAAAAACCAATAGTACGTCTTTTTGAGCGACGGAGTTCGTATTTTATTTGGATACCAGAGCAATCAATAAAACGAATATTTAATGACGGATTTTTTTCCGTTTTTTTAGTATGTTGATTTTGGGGTGATGATATTGATAAATTACTTCTTCCAAATAAATCTAATTGAAGATGTGGCACTCTCGTTTTTAAAAATTTTTTCATGTTTAAGTGTTTTTATAAACATGAGGTGAAATACGGTGCATTTCAGATTCAATCCATGTTTCAACTTCTTTCATCGCACTATCTGCCGTTTTATTTTCAACAGAAATAGGTTCGCCAATCGAAATAGTAATTTTTCCTGGTTTTTTTATAAAAGAGTTTCGAGGCCAACATTCTCCTGAGTTAAGAGCAATAGGAACAACTTTGCTTTTTGTTTCCATTGCAAGCCGTGTTCCACTATTATGATATTTAACTTTCTCACCAACTGCTGTACGAGTTCCTTCAGGAAAAATAACGATTCCCAGTCCTTCTGCTATACGTTTTTTTCCTTGCTCAATTACTTTTCTAAATGCCCTTGTTCCATGAGCACGATCAATTGCAATCATGTGTATAAGTCCTAAAGCCCAGCCGAAAAAAGGAATTCGTAATAACTCTTTTTTCATAACGAAAACAATAGGTCTTTGCATAGCATAAAAAAGGTAAATAGTTTCCCATGCGGATTGATGTTTGCTTAAAAAAACAGTTGGTCCGTCAGGTAGGTTTTCAAGTCCAATTATTTGGTATTGAATACCACAAATCACTTTAGCAAGCCAAATGACAGATTTATTCCAGCAACTTGCTATAAGGTAACGTATTTTATATGGCAAGAAAAAAGTACATATACAAATAGTCGCCCAAATGATCGTGAAAGGGCAAAGAATAGCTGCAAATAATAAGGAGCGCAGAAAATGAAGTTTTGATGCCAAGGAATTCTCCAGATAATAAACTATCGGTCTTTTATTTTAAATTTAAGGAATGTTATCTCAGGGTTTTGCGAGTTTTTCTGTTTCTTCAGATAAATTTTCTTCCTTTTCTAATAGATAGTTAGCGACTGATGCCAGATCTTCAAAGATTATAGTATCAGGTGGAAGACCTCCATTGGTTTTTGTTTGATTTCCTTTTCCTGTCATGACTAAAATAGGGTTACATCCAGCTAGAAAGCCCGCCTGTAAATCTCGTAATGAATCTCCAACAGTAGGAACTCCTTCAAGAGAAATACTATAGCGTTCTGCAATTGCATTAAACATACCTTGTCGTGGTTTTCTGCAATCACAATTGTCATTATTTGTATGTGGACAGAAAAAAATAGAGTCAATTATTCCACCAGATGCTCTTACTGCTGCATGCATTTTTTGGTGAATAGCATTTAAAGCGACAATATCAAATAATCCTCGACCGATTCCTGATTGATTAGTCGCAACGACAATTCTATAACCTGCCCGATATAAACGAGCAATTGCGTCTAAAGAACCAGGAATAGGAGTCCATTCTTCAGGAGATTTTATAAATTCATCTGAATCCTGATTAATAACACCATCTCGGTCCAGAATAATGAGTTTCATGATGCAAAGCTCCTAATTAGGCAACTAATTTAGATATATCTGCAACTTGATTTAGCATGGTATGTAATTCGGTAAGAAGAGCAATCCGATTATTTCGTAATTTTTGGTCTTCAGCCATCACTAAAACATGTGTAAAGAAAGCATCTACATCATTGCGTAATTGAGCAAGCGCTTTTAATGTTCCTGTATAGTCTCCTTGCCTAAATAGAGTGTTTGCTTCTGGTTTGACTATATTCATGGAGGTATACAGTTTTTGCTCTTTTTCATCCTGAAGTAAATTAGTTTGTACAACACCTGCTCGGATAGTTGATTTTTTCAGGATGTTAGTAATACGTTTGTTTGCACTCGCCAGAGATTCAGCTTCTGGTAATGCTGCAAAAGCTTTAACGGCATCAAGGCGATCAATAATATTGTCAAAACGATCGGGATTTTGCGCAAGTACAGCTTCGATACTATCTTGTGCGTGCCCTCTATCGCGTAAAAGACCTCTTAATCGATCCATGATGAATGGGATTAATCCGTTTGTAGGATCTTTAAAGCTGGCATTTGCTGCAAGTATATTAACTGCTTTTGATAAAAGTTCACGTAAAGAAAGAGGCAGTTTTTTCTCGATTAATATTCGTAAAATTCCGAGCGCATGTCTTCTTAAAGCGAAAGGATCTCGGTCACCCGTTGGTTGTAGACCAATTCCCCAAATACCAGCTAGAGCTTCCAATTTATCTGCCAAAGCAACTACAGTGCCTGTTGCTGTGTTAGGTAATACATCTCCGGCAAAGCGTGGGAGATAATGTTCAGATGCGGCTAATGCGACTTCTTCTGGTTCTCCATCATGTCGTGCATAATAGGTTCCCATGATACCTTGTAATTCAGGGAATTCACCTACCATTTCTGTTAACAAATCTGCTTTAGCTAGAAGAGCTGCACGTTCCACCAATTTCGTATCTAATCCCATCATTTCTGCAATTGAAACAGACAGAATACGAACACGTGCCATACGTTGAGCTAAAGTACCCAGTTTATTGTGATAGACAACATTTGCTAAACCAGGGAGACGATCTTCCAATCTTTTTTTCTTGTCTTGTTCAAAGAAAAACTGAGCATCAGAAAGACGAGGTCTGATAACTCGCTCATTGCCACTAATAATCCTTTGAGGATTGCTTGTTTCCATGTTTGATACGATCAAAAAGCGAGAGCGTAGTCGACCATCGGCATCTGTTAATGCAAAGTATTTTTGATTGGTTTGCATGGTTAAAATCAGACATTCTTGTGGGACGTTAAGAAACTCTGATTCAAAATGACATTCGTATACGACAGGCCATTCAACAAGTGCAGTAACTTCATCAAGTAAAGCTTCTGGCATAAGTACATGATCGTTTTGAGCTTTATCATGTAACATTGCTCGGATTTTGTTTTTTCGAGCTGTCAGATTGGTGATTACTTTTCCTTCTGTCTCTAGAATGGCTTCATAAGCATTTGCATCTGGAATGACTAAGTCATTTTGAGTTAAAAAACGATGACCACTTGTTGTTCTGCCAGCTGGTAATCCTAAAATACTGACAGGAATAATATTGGTTCCATGCAATGCTAGAAGTCCATGAACAGGACGGACAAACTCTACAGTTTCTCCATCTGGTCTTTGATATGACATCATTTTAGGAATTGGCAAACTTCGAATTGCTTTTTCAAGTGATGTTTGCAAACCAGATGCCAAAACAGAACCAGGTGCTGTATAGGAATAAAAGAAGCTTTCTGTTTTTCCATCCACTTCTTTTTCCATCTCATTAATCGTGAGATGAGGAAAACCAAGCGCTGTTAATTTTTTCTTGAGTGGAGGAGTTGGATTTCCTTGTGCATCAACAGCAACGGATACCGGTAATATTTTTAAGCGGATCGATTTATCAGGAGATGTTGCTGAAACATGACTGATCATGACAGCTAATCTTCTAGGTGTCGCGAAAACAGTTGTTTGGGATTGTTCTGTAAGGAATCCCTCTTGTTTCAGATCTTTTTCAATAATATTTGCAAATGCCTCAGCAAGTTTTTCTAGTGCTTTCGGAGGCAGTTCTTCAGTAAGTAACTCAACAAGCAGAGTCTGGTTCATAATTCACAGCTTTCTTGCTACCTATGGCAGGTTATTGTTTCATTAAGTTCAAGCAACTATTTTAGGGGTTCCTAATCTTGGGAATCCCAATTTCTCACGGGATTCGTAATATCCTTGTGCAACTAGACGTGAGAGATTACGAATACGACCAATATAAGCTGCACGCTCAGTTACGGATAAAGCACCTCTTGCATCAAGTAGGTTAAAAGTATGTGCAGTTTTTAAAATCATTTCATAAGCCGGGAGCGTTAATTTTTCTTCAATTAATCTTTTTGCTTCCGCTTCATAGTTGATAAATTGAGAAAAGAGCAATTTAGTATTGGCACTTTCAAAATTATACGCAGACTGTTCTACTTCATTTTGATGGAAAACGTCGCCGTAGGTAAGGTATTTTCGTACGCCTTGATCTTCCCATTCTGTCCAAATAAGGTCATAGACATTTTCAACCCCTTGCAGGTACATAGCAAGTCTTTCCAATCCATAGGTAATTTCTCCTAGAATTGGTTTGCAATCGATACCACCTACCTGTTGGAAATAAGTAAATTGGGTAATTTCCATACCGTTTAACCAAACTTCCCAACCTAGTCCCCATGCGCCTAAAGTTGGGTTTTCCCAATCGTCTTCTACAAAACGGACATCATTTTGTTTTAAATCCAATCCTAATGCGACTAAAGAGCCTAAATAGATATCCAAAATATTTTCTGGTGCTGGTTTTAAAACAACTTGATATTGATAATAGTGTTGCATTCTATTTGGATTTTCTCCATAACGACCATCTTTAGGGCGACGAGATGGCTGTACATAAGCTGCGCGCCAAGGTTCTGGTCCAATAGCTTGCAAAAATGTACCGGGATGTGATGTTCCTGCACCGACCTCCATATCATGGGGTTGCAAAAGAGCACATCCTTGTTCATTCCAGTATTGTTGCAAGGTCAAGATGACTTGCTGAAATGTTAGTGTGTTCATTTTTTACATTTCCGTCTTTGCGTTGCTAGACTAAAAAAAAGAAGATAGAACTAAACTTTAAATTTTAACGTTATTTAACAAAATACTTAAATTTTAACTTTGAAAATCATTAACTGTCCTGATGATAACGGGTTACTAATTCAACTTCATTTTTTGAACCAAGAAAAACAGGAACGCGTTGATGTAATTTTTCAGGTTGAACATCTAATAGACGTTGATGTCCATTTGTAGCGGCACCTCCTGCTTGCTCAACAATGAATGCCATTGGATTAGCTTCATAAAGAAGTCGGATTCTTCCTGGTTGAGAAGGATTTCTTGTATCAGCAGGATACATGAAAATTCCACCACGATTTAATATCCGATGAATATCCGTAACCATGGATGCAACCCAACGCATATTGAAATTTTTGTCTCTTGGACCAGTCGTGCCTTGTTGTAATTCGCGAATGTAACGTTGTACAGGAGGATACCAAAAACGTTCATTTGAAGAGTTTATAGCGTATTCATTGGTATCATTCGGGATTTTCATATTGCGCTGTGTCAGTACCCAAGATCCCATTTCTCTATCAAGTGTAAAGCAGTTTACACCTCTTCCTGTTGTTAAAACGAGTAGCGTTTGTGGACCATAAAGCGCATAACCTGCTGCAATTTGTTTATAACCCGGCTGTAAAAAGTCTTTTTCACTTGGATTTTTATTAGGTGCTTCAAGAACAGAAAAAATGGTTCCAATGGAAACATTAACATCAATATTTGACGAGCCATCTAATGGATCAAAAAGAAGAAGATATTTTCCTTTTGGATAATCATTTGAAATTTGATGAATGGTTTCCATTTCTTCAGATGCCATAGCACCTAGATAACCTCCCCATTCATTTGATTCCAGTAAGATTTCATTAGATAAAACATCCAATTTTTTTTGTACTTCGCCTTGGACATTTTCTGTTGAAGTGCTTCCTAAAATATCTCCCAAAGCACCTTTTCCAACAGCATTTCCAATTACTTTACAAGCTCTAGCTACAACCTCAAGCAACAATCTGAGTTCTTCAGGAATGTTTTGAGCTATGCGATGTTCTTCAATTAAATACTGAGTCAGGCTGATTCGTTTCTGTTTCATGGTTTCAGTTCCTGTTTAATATGAATATCTTGTTAAGCAGCTAATATTTTATTAATAATTTCACTAGTGTCTTTTGACAACTTGTGGGACGCAATACGTTCCAGTACTTTTTTTGCTTGTTTTTTCAATTCGGGTACATAACGATTGTATGCAGTCAGTGTACGAGACAATCGTGCTGCAATTTGTGGATTAATTTTATCAAGCTCCATGACATTTTCTGCCCATAGATCGTAACCACTTCCGTCTTTAGAATGGAATTGTGCCATATTATTCATACAAAAGTTAAAAATGAGACTTCTTGCACGGTTAGGATTTTTAAGTGTGAAAGCCGGGTGATTAGATAGTTCTTTGATAGCAGATACATTATTTTTTGGAGAGCTTGCTTGTAATGCAAACCATTTGTCGATAACAAGCGCTTCGCTTTGATATGTTCGATAAAAATGTTTGAGGCAACGAGTGGATTGTTTTGTTGAATTAGGGTTGTCAGCATGAACGAGTGAAGTCAGTGCACTAAGCCTGTCAGTCATATTGTTTGCATTTTCATACTGAGAAACGGCAAGTTCGACAAATTTCTTGTTTTTAATTGTAATTAAATAAGAAAGTGCTAAGTTTCGTAGGCTACGTTTGCCCATGTCATTTGGACTAGGAGTGTACGGACCTAGTACTTCGATGTTTTGATAAATCGCTAACCATTCTTTTTCCAAAGCATGAGATATCGCTTGTTGCATAAACTGTCTAGCATAGGATATTGCTTGAGGATCAATTTCTTCCATTTCTTCAGCTATAACGGTTTCTGCAGGAAGAGTTAGAACTAAAGTACGGAAAGCCGGATCTAAAGCGTCATTAGTTAAAACGGAGCGGAATGCTTCGATAACAGTTGAAGATAATTTGAGTGGATCTCCATTTTTATAGGCTTGTGTTAATTTGAGTAAATGTCTTAGGACCAAGCGTTGTCCTGCTTCCCATCGATTAAATGCATCGGGATCTGCTGACAGTAAAGTAGCCAATTCTTTGTCGGTTTGATCGTATTCTAAAATTACAGGAGCTGAGAAATTTCGCAGAGCAGAAACGATAGGTTTTGATGGAATATCTGTTAGCGTAACAGTGTAGTTTTTTTGGTTTAACTCCAATAAAGCTGTATAGGGAGCAGCATCTGCTAGGTTGTTACGAATTAATGGATCTGTACTTTTTATTTCAATGCTATTACCTTTTTGATCAAGCAAACCAAAGGCAAATGGAATCAGGAACGGTTTTTTCCTTTTTTGTCCAGGCGTAGGAGGACAAGATTGTGTTAATGATAGGGTAAGTGATTGTGTTTTTTTATTGTACTTTGAACGAAGTTTGACACGAGGGGTTCCTGCTTGACTATACCAATTTTCAAATTGCGTTAAATCTTTTTGGTTTGCGTCAGACATAGCCATTAAGAAATCATGACAAGTTACTGCTTGACCGTCATGACGTTGAAAATACAAATCCATTCCTTTTCGGAATCCTTTTTTTCCGAGAAGGGTTTGGTACATGCGAACAACTTCTGCTCCTTTTTCATAAATAGTAACAGTATAGAAATTATTAATTTCTTCGTATGAGTCAGGGCGAACAGGATGTGCTATGGCTCCGGCATCTTCTGGGAATTGAAATTGACGGAGTTTTCGAACATCTTCAATACGTTTGACAGCTCGACCTGTTTCAGTACCAATGCGATCAGCTGAAAATTCTTGATCACGAAATACAGTTAGTCCTTCTTTTAATGAAAGTTGAAACCAGTCTCGGCATGTAACACGATTTCCTGTCCAATTATGAAAATATTCATGTCCAACAACAGATTCAATGTTGGCATAATCAATATCAGTCGCAATTTTAGGGTTTGCTAGAACAAATCTCGTGTTGAAAATATTTAATCCCTTATTTTCCATTGCGCCCATATTAAAATCACTTACAGCTACGATCATGAATCGATCAAGATCTAATTCAAGACCATATCTTTGTTCATCCCAACGGATACTGTTTTTAAGAGATTCCATTGCATAATCTGTTTTATCCAGATTATTTTTTTCAACCCAAACTTGAAGTAATACTTTTCGTCCTGATGCCAGAATAAATTCTTCTTCTTGGCAAACTAATTTTCCTGCAACGATAGCAAAAAGGTAAGACGGCTTATTGAAAGGATCTTCCCATTTTGCATAGTGTTTTCCTCTAGGGAGATTCCCTTGTTCAACTAAATTTCCATTGGAAAGCAAAATAGGGAATTGTTTTTTATTGGCTTTTAATGTGACAGTGTATTTTGCCATGACATCAGGTCTGTCAGGGAAATAGGTAATTTTTCTGAAACCTTCGGCTTCACATTGGGTGAAAAAATTACCATTGGACATATAAAGTCCCATAAGAGTAGTGTTTTTCTGTGGTTCTGTGGTTGTTTCTATTTCTAATAGTGCATTTTTAGGGGCTTTCGTAATGCGCAAAATACCATTTTTAAGAGAATAATCTTTAGGGCTTAATAAACGATTGTTTAAAGAGATACTGACTAACTCTAATTCTTCTCCGTAAAGTACGATATCTTCATTTTTAGCATCAGGATTGTGAGACAGTTCTGTTTTAGCAAAAACTCGAGTTTTTTCTGGGTTGAGTTCAAATGTCAAATCGACAGTTTTTACTAAAAAGGAAGGAACAGTGTAATTTTTACGATAAATGGTTTTTTTTGTTTGTACGGTCATAATAAGCCATCCTGCAGGAATCAATATTTATTCATATATTAAATGTGTCACAAACAGAATAAAAGGTTTTGTATGTTGGATTTTGAATTTTGAATAAGAAAATGGGATGGTAGTTAAGAAGTACAATATTTTTTGCTTTTTCGAAGCTAGTCGTGAAGATGAATTTTAATAAGGAGGGGAGCAAATAATATTATGCTGTTAACTTATTCAAGTTGAATTTTATAGAAATGATTTTAAGTGTGTAATAAATGATTATTAGATATGAAATATAAAAGCTTAATTGAATGTATCTAAAACATTTTTGATACATTCAATTAAGCAAAGAAAACGTTACTTGATTTATTTAATTAAGAATTTTTCTTTATTTTTAGGGTCTATCCATTTAGGTGCTTTTCCGCGACCGGACCAAGTTTCACCTGTTTCTGGATTACGATATTTGGGAGCAAGAGTGGTTTTTGTTCGTGTGCCTTTTACTTTAGTAGTTTTTCCAAGGTCAGCAATGGTGATGCCATATTCTTCCATAATGGATTTAATTTGATTAATTGCATCGTTAATTTCTTTTTTTCTTAACTTTTCTGCTTGTTGTTGTAATTGTTTTATTTGATCCTGTATTTGCTTGTAAGTTGACATAACCTATCCTACTAAATAAATAAAAAGTTTTTATTGAATGATTTTAAACTATATTCAATAGAATTAATTAAGAAATTTTAAAACAAATGAATAAAAAATAATATTTTTATTTTACGTAGAGGAGTTGATAAAAAAAGATATTAAATTTGTTTGAGTTGGTTTTATGATATGAAAGAGATTTGCAGCTCTTGTTTTTTTTGAAAGTTTTAATAAAGCTTTATCTTTTGTTATTAAAAATTTAGCATTTGAATCGTATGCTAACTCTAAAAATTTCTGGTCATCTTCATCTTTACAAATAGGAAGCAAAGCATAATTCCTTTTCGGGAAATCACCACAAAAAACCATATTATTATATTGAGTGATGCATTCTTGACGAACAGATTCATTTAAAGCAAGAGAGGGATAGTTTAATACACGTAACCATTCATTTTTACAATCATAACGAGTAACTACTTTTACGATACCTTTTTGTATTATTTCCCAAAGTTCTTTGCAATATTTGTCATTAAAAACGAACAAATCAAGACAAACATTTGTATCTAAAATAATGGGTATAGAAGACATAATTATTTTGTTATTTTTCTAATAATTTATTTGTTTTTAGCATCTTGAATTTGTTTTTTTATTAGATTTATATCTTCGTTTTCAATCATTTTAATAATTTCGTGATGTTTTTCTATTGCTTCATTCCATGTTGCATTTTGCCATTTTGGATGAATTTCTTCATCTAATCCAAAAACAATTGTTTCAAATAATTTTTTTTCTGCTAATCCAAAAGAGTAATCTATTCCAGTAAATATAGTAGAAACAAATAAATCTTTAATTTGAGTTTGTTTAATAATTCGATTAGATTCTATTTGCATGCTTTTTGCATATTCTTCCAAAGAGCATGGGACTGGTTCTTGATTAACAAGTTTATAGAAATGATTATCAATAGGGGTACTTATTTCTTCAGATAAATTTTTTTTAGTCATTTTAATTATTCAAATCAGTATAAAAATTTTTATAAAAATATTTTACAACGGTGTTTGGTTTTAACTTATATATAGATATAAAAAAAGATACTGTAACGTTATAATTTTGCTTTTCTTGCATTGTTATATGATGATGTTAAGTAGCATTTAGTGTGGAGTTGAAAACAAAATGTCTTGTTACGAAAAACTAAAATCCTTGCAAATAGAATTACCTGAAGTAGCAGAACCAGTTGCGGCATATGTTATGTATGTTCAAACCGGCAATACAGTCTATTTATCTGGGCATATTGCAAAAAAAGATGGAAAACCATATGTCGGGCAATTTGGAAAGAATTTGTCTGTAGAGGAGGGGCGCCTTGCGGCACGAAATATTGCTATAGATATGATGGCAACACTGCAGGCCGCATGTGGAGGTAATTTAGATCGTGTTAAAAGAATTGTAAAAGTATTGAGTTTGGTGAATTCAACTAATGATTTTACTGATCATCATCTTGTGACAAATGGGGCTTCAGAATTGCTAGTTGAAGTTTTTGGGCAGAAAGGACGACATGCTCGTTCAGCGTTTGGTGTTGCTCAATTACCTACGGGTTCTTGTATAGAAATGGAAATGATCGCAGAAATTGAGTAGTAAACAAAGATTCAGTCATGAGTGACTGAATCTTTGTTTGAGTAACAGTCAAAACTATTTTTCTTCGGATACGTTTTGAACTTGAGCAAAAGAAATCGCTTTTAATTGAATAGGTTTAAAGCGAGATTCAAGGGTACGACCTTTTCGTGCTCTTTTTCCAAAATAAGATTTAAAGTTATTATTGGATAATGTAGTTTCGTGTTGCGATTTGTTTTTAGCGACACTTAAGATCGTACAACCTTTTTCATTTACAGACGTTGCGGATAATAGTGTTTCCTGTGGATTAAGGGCCATGAGAATAACACCATTACCACCACTAGAAAGATGACGAAGTTCTTCTACAGAAAACATTAAGAAGCGTCCTTCTTCTGAAAGACAAGCTATCCATTTATCTTCCGTTTGAATTGGAATTGGCTGAAGCAAGTGTTCATTTTCATTTAAGCCAATGAATTGTTTGCCTTGGCGAACTCGGCTGATCATATCACCAACTTTTGCGCTAAATCCGTAACCAGAATTTTTAGCAATTAAAAGAGATAGTTCAGATGAGCCGACAAAATAATGTGTAATTTGGTCGTTTTGGGAAACATCAATTAAAGTTGTAATAGGAATTCCATCTCCACGAACATTAGGTAGTTGGTGAACCGGGATGGAATAAATACGACCAGTTGATCCAAATGCAAGCAAATAATCTGTGCTTTTGCATTCATATAGACCATAAAGTGCATCACCAGCTTTAAAGTTGAATTGTGCAGTTTTGTAATCGTGTCCAGAGCGACATCTGATCCAGCCCTTTTCAGAAATAATAACTGTTACCGGTTCATTTGAAATTTTTTGTTCCACAAAAGCTCGTTCAGCTTCTTCAATTAAGGTTCTTCTTTTATCGCCAAATTTTTTTCGATCGGTTTCAATTTCACGTATTACTTGTTTTTTCATGGCAAGTGAATTGTTTAATAAATCTTGCAATGTGTTTTTTTCTTCAAGTAATTGTTTAAGCTCTTGTTCAATTTTGATTTTTTCCATTCTTGCCAATTGGCGCAGACGGATTTCAAGAATGTCTTCCACTTGTTTTTCTGTTAATTGGAAAGACTCGATCAAAGCTGTTTTGGGATCATCAAATGTACGGATAATATGAATAACATCATCTATATTAAGAAGGACGATTTGACGACCTTCCAAAATATGAATACGACTATTTACTCGTTCCAAACGCCATTCTGAACGACGTCGAGTGATTTCGAATCGGAAAGCTATCCATTCTTGCAATATGCTTTTCAATCCTTTTTGCATTGGTTTGCCATCTAGACCTATCATGACAAGATTTAAAGAAGAATTGCTTTCCAAAGATGTATGGGAAAGCAACATTTGCATAAATTCTTTAGGATCTTGGCGTTTTGATCGAGGCTCAAAGACTAAGCGAATTGGGGCATCCCGGCTAGATTCATCACGAATGCTATCTAATACACCCAACATAGTTTGGCGTAATGATGTTTGTTCGGAAGTTAGTGATTTTTTACCAGCTTTCACTTTGGGATTGGTCATTTCCTCAATTTCTTCCAAAACCTTTTGTGAAGAGGTGCTAGGCGGTAATTCAGTAACAACGATTTGCCACTGTCCTCTTGCTAATTCTTCGATTTTCCATTTTGCACGAACTTTAAGAGAACCGCGTCCGACTTCATACATTTCAGAAATTTGTGTTGCAGAGGTAATGATTTGTCCTCCGCCTGGGAAATCAGGACCAGGAATAATGGACATCAAATCAGAATGGCTTATTTCTGGATTTTTAATCAGAGCTATAGCAGCACTGGCAATTTCAGAGAGATTATGAGGTGGAATTTCAGTTGCCATACCCACTGCAATTCCTGAAGATCCATTCAAAAGTGTGATGGGTAATCTAGATGGAAGAATATCTGGTTCTTTAAAGGAGCCATCATAATTAGGAATAAAATCAACGGTTCCTTTATCTATTTCTTCTAATAGCAATTCTGCAATTGGGGTCAGGCGGGCTTCGGTATATCGCATAGCTGCAGCACCATCACCATCTCGGGAACCAAAATTTCCCATCCCATCTATTAAGGGATAGCGCATAGAAAAATCCTGTGCCATGCGCACAAGGGCATCATAAACAGATTGATCACCGTGTGGGTGTAATTTACCTAAGACATCTCCAACAACAGCGGCAGATTTTCTTGGTTTTGCATCGGTTGTCAGTCCCAGTTCGTTCATGGCATATAAGATGCGTCTTTGAACGGGTTTTTGTCCATCGCGAATATCTGGAAGAGCTCGTCCTTTAACGACAGATATTGCATAGTCAAGATAAGCGCGTTCTGCAAAATTGGCAAGAAGTAAAGCTTCGTCGCTATTTTTGTTTTCTGAATCTTTTTCAAAAAGATTTTGTTGTGTCATATCCATACTAATTTTATTTATCAGATATCAGCTTGAGCTTCATGTCCGTGTTGTTCCATCCATGCACGACGAGCTGCGGCTTCCCCTTTTCCCATTAACATTTGGAATCGAGATAAAGAAGTTTCTTTTCCTGATTCTCCTAGGATGATAGGAAGTAACTTGCGTGTATCAGGATTAAGAGTGGTCTCCCATAATTGTTCTGCATTCATCTCGCCCAGACCTTTAAAACGGGAAATAGTCAACGTATTATCCTTGATTCCTTCTTTTCTTAATTTATCTTGGATAGAAAACAGTTCTGTTTCATCCAATGCATATAATTTTTGAATTGGGCGCTTGTTACGAGCAGGAACGTCTATTCGATAAAGTGGAGGGCGTGCCACATAAATATTTCCGTTTTCGATCAATTTAGGAAAATGACGGAAAAAGAGTGTTAAAAGTAAGACTTGAATATGGGAACCGTCTACATCAGCATCTGAGAGAATACATATTTTCCCATATCGTAATCCAGATAGATCAGGGTTCTCAGAAAAATCATGTGGGTCAACGCCAATTGCAATAGAGATGTCGTGAATTTCCTGATTGGCAAATAGGCGCGTTTTTTCGGTTTCCCAAGAATTCAGTACTTTTCCTCGTAAAGGTAAAATGGCTTGAAATTCTTTATTTCTTCCCATTTTTGCAGAGCCTCCAGCTGAATCGCCTTCTACAAGAAACAGTTCATTTCTTCTAATATCAGTAGATTCACAATCTGTGAGTTTTCCAGGTAAGACGGCAACACCGGAAGATTTTTTCTTTTCAATTTTTTGTGTCGCTTTAAGTCGTGATTGTGCTTGGCGAATAACTAAATCTGCAAGTTTTCTACCGAGTTCGACATTTTGGTTTAACCACAATTCAAGAGGTGGGCGAACGAAATTAGAAATTAGTTTAACAGCGTCACGAGAATTTAATTTTTCTTTGATTTGTCCTTGAAATTGGGGATCTAATATTTTTGCAGATAAAAGAAAGGATACGCGAGCGAAAACATCTTCTGGCAATAGACGAATTCCTTTTGGTAATAGCGAATGCATTTCTACAAAGCTTTTAACAGCGTTAAATAGCCCATCTCTTAACCCACTTTCATGTGTTCCTCCTGCCAAGGTAGGGATAAGATTGACAAAAGACTCTCTGACTAGAGGTCCTTCTACTGTCCATGCAACAATCCAAGATGCTCCTTCTCCAATAGCAAAACCTTCTTGTGTGTTTTGAGCGTAATGTTCTCCTTCAAAAAGGGGAATAACAGTATCTTCTTCAGTTTTTATATTAAGTTGTTCGCACAGAAATCCGCGAAATCCATTTTTGTAATGCCAGGTTATGGTTTCATTTGAAATTTCATTTGTAAAAGAGATACTGACTCCATGAAGAAGAATTGCTTTCGATCTTAACAAGGACTTGAGTTCATCTACAGGAATAGTTGCACTATCGAAATAGATTGGATTTGGCCATATCGTAACTTTGGTCCCCGATTTTTTTTCATTTCGTTCAAGTTTGCGAGAGGTTAATGGCTGCGAGACGTTTCCATCTGTGAAAGTGATTTCATGTAGTTTTTTGTCACGCCAAACAACGACTTGTATTTTTTTAGATAGTGCATTTGTTACGGAAACACCGACGCCATGTAATCCCCCTGAAAAGGTATAAGCGCTTTCATTACCTTTTTTGAATTTGCCGCCGGAATGTAGTCGCGTAAAAATTACTTCAATTGTGGGTATTTTTTCTTCAGGGTGAATTCCAACAGGAATACCTCGGCCATCGTCTTCGATACTTAGACTTCCATCTACATGAAGTGATACGTGAATGTGCTGGCAATAGCCGGCTAGTGCTTCATCAGATGCATTGTCGATAACTTCTGTAATTATATGTAATGGGTTTTCTGTTCTTGTGTACATGCCAGGTCGCTGGCGTACAGGTTCTAATCCTTTTAAAACCTGTATAGAAGATTCATTGTATAAAGAATTTTTTTGCATTTGCTATGTAACAGATATTCAAAAGTTATTTGTCGCGAAAAGGACGAAATTTTATATCAAGAGATAGCTTATAAGAGGCTATAAAAAATAAAAATAAATTTTAAATCAGTTGATTTTGATTTAAATAAGCAATGTAAAGCATTGCTATCATAACTGTAATTGTATACAATGAAACATTAACGTAGTTTTGAAAAGAAAGGTTTTGAGTGCGGAGATGGGCATATGCCCATTTTTTTTTCATTAAAGTAATGAAAATTAAAGTTTAAGACCTTTTTCTAACCGGAGGTGAGGTTGCTACAAAATCTAATAGAAAAGACAGTAAATGGCTGTGGGTATGATTTAGTTGATGTGGAGAGGACATCAGGGGGGCTTTTGCGTGTCTATATTGATTTTTTACCAGAAGATCTCGAAAAGGGAAGTATTACGTTAAACGACTGTGAAATTGTTAATCGTCAGTTATCTCATGTATTAACGGTTGAAGATATAGATTATGACCGTCTAGAGGTTTCATCTCCAGGTTTAGATAGACCATTAAAGCGATTTTCTGATTATGTTCGCTTTGTTGGTATGGAAGCTAATATCAAGTTACGCACACCTGTTGAAGGGATGTCAAATCGACGCGTCTTTCAAGGAATTTTACAAGAACCAGATGGGGAAGAATTGGCATTGGAATTTGATGCAGGAGAAAGTCTTGCATTGTTGCATTTTTCTCTTTCTGATGTGGATAAGGCACGATTGGTGCCGCAAGTGAATTTTAGGGGCCGAAAAAAATGAGTTTCGAAATTCTGCAACTGGTTGATGTGCTTGCGCGTGAAAAAAATGTTGATAAAGAAATAGTTCTTGGCGCATTAGAGCACGCTTTAGCTCTAGCTACTAAAAAACGTTATCCGGGAGATGTTGATATTCGAGTTGCCATCGATCGCAAAACGGGGGAGTTTGAGACTTTTCGTAGATGGCATGTTGTTCCAGATGATGCTGGTTTGCAAATGCCTGATCAGGAAATTTTGTATTTTGAAGCAAAAGAACAAATTCCTGATATCGAAGTTGATGACTATTTAGAAGAAAATATTGAATCAATTGATTTTGGTCGGCGTTTTGCACAGGATACGAAACAAATTGTATTGCAACGCATTCGTGATGCGGAGCGTGAACAGATCTTGACTGAGTTTTTGGCTCGAGGAGATACCTTAGTTACAGGTACGGTCAAGAGAATGGAGCGGGGCGACGCTATTTTGGAATCTGGAAAAATTGAGGCTCGCTTGCCACGTGATCAAATGATTCCAAAAGAAAATATAAGGGTTGGAGATCGTGTTCGTGCTTATATTTTGAGAGTTGATAAGAATACACGAGGACAGCAAGTAATTTTGTCTCGTACGGCACCGGAATTCATTATAAAATTGTTTGAGTTAGAGGTTCCGGAAATGGAACAGGGCTTGTTGGAGATTAAATCTGCTGCTAGAGATCCGGGAGTCAGAGCAAAAATTGCTGTTTATACGAACGATAAAAGAATAGATCCTATTGGGACATGTGTTGGTATTCGTGGGTCTAGAGTTCAGGCTGTAACGAGCGAGCTAGGTGGTGAGCGCGTTGATATTGTATTATGGTCTGAAGATCCTGCTCAATTTGTTATTGGTGCGTTAGCGCCAGCTAATGTTTCTTCGATAGTTGTTGATGAAGAACAACATGCAATGGATGTAATTGTCGATGAAGAAAATTTAGCGATTGCCATTGGCAGAAGTGGGCAAAATGTTCGTTTGGCATCTGAATTAACAGATTGGAAAATTAACATCATGACAGCTGAGGAGTCTGCGGATAAGTCAGCGTTGGAAACTGCAAATATCCGTTCTCTTTTTATGGAGAATTTGGATGTCGATCAAGAAGTCGCAGACATTTTGATTGAAGAGGGTTTTTCCTCATTAGAAGAAATTGCTTATGTTCCTATCAATGAAATGCTTGAAATAGACGCATTTGATGAGGAAACCGTAAATGAGTTACGGACTCGAGCAAGGGATGCTTTGGTAACTGAAGCATTAGCTTCGGAAGAAGGCATGGCTAATATGGAGCCTGAATTAATCAATTTGGAAGGTATGGATAGAACTACCGCCGGTAAATTAGGGTTGGCAGGTATAAAGACCTTAGCTGATTTTGGGGGTCTTGCTTATGATGAATTTGGTGCTATTTTAGCTTTCTCTACTGAACGTGCTCGTCAGTTAATCGATAATGGTTTTGACGATGTTACAGATGAAGAAATGGCACTGATTGACGCAAAATATGATGAACGTGCTAAAGCATTACAATCGCTTGCATGGTCGTTGATTGAAACGAAATAATAGTTTTTAGGGACTACCCGCATCAAAGAGGAAAGAGGAATAAATGGCCACTAACAATGTAGCTCAGTTTGCAGCAGAACTGAATATGCCGGCAGAAGCACTGTTGAGCCAGTTACGTAATGCAGGAGTTGAAAAAAAATCAGTAAATGATTCTCTGACGAATGCGGATAAAGATAAATTACTCAGTTATCTGCGAGGAAAGAAAAAAATTTCTTTAACTCGAAAAGAAACGAGTGAAATTAAACAAGCAGATGCAACTGGCAAATCTCGCACAATTCAAGTTGAGGTTCGTAAAAAACGAACATTTAAAAGAGAAGATCAGCCTGCAATAGTAACGAAGGCATCTCCTAAGGCGCCTGCTTCAATCATTGATGAGGCAGAACAAAAGAAACGGGCAGAAGAAGCTCGTCGACAGGCAGAATTGATAGCACGTCAAGAAGCGGAATTGCGAGAAAAACAGGCAGTAATTGAAGCAGAAAGATTGGCTCGTCAGAAAGCTGAAGAGTCACGTAAAGCTGCAGAAAAAGCTGCACAAGCAGAAAAAGTAGCTAAAGAAGTGGCAGAAGCTGCAAGAAAAGAAGCGGAAGAGAAAAAAGCAAAAGCTGTTGAAAAAACGGTTGAAAAGCCTGTTGAGAAAATAGCAAAACCAGTCGATAAACCAGTAGAAAAATTGGCAGACAAGCCAACAGCAAAACCAGTCGATAAACAGGTAGAAAGACCTGTTGAAAGAAACGAGAAAAGAGTTGATTCTGGGAATAATGTCAAGGCAGAGAATTTACAGAAACTAGAAAAGACACGACAAGCTGTAGAAGATGAGGTTGCGCAAATCAAGGCTATGATGGCAACGCCTAAGAGACCTCCAAAGCAAAAACAGATGCAAGCAGAAGATGATTTGCCTCTTAAAAAGAAAGATAATACTTTGCGTCGTCCTGCAGATAAAAAATCGGGCGGAAAAGAGGATAAAAAAGGAAATCTTGATAAGAAATCCATCAAGTCTTCAGATATTTCTTCAATTTGGCAAGAAGATACAAGTCGGAGGCCAAGCGGGCTTA
>JAZUNA010000050.1:0-18651 GCA_045603905.1 Oxalobacter sp.
GATAAACTCGAAATCGTTAAATTCGACCCTAAAGCTCGTAAACACGTCGTCTATAAAGAAACTAAAATTAAATAAAGGCTTCTTCCTATCTAATAAAAAAACCTGCTCATCTAAGCAGGTTTTTTTTATCCCCTATTACCCTCTTGTACTTTGAATCTTACCCCCCTGTAACAGGTGGAAAAAAAGCCACAACACATCCTTCAGCAATCATTTTTTCTGGGCTGGTTATCCTATGGTCATAAGCCATATGCAAAACCTTGTCCTCACCTAAAACTTCAGCCCAAACCCCACCTCTATTAATTAAAAAAGCACGAACATCTGCAACAGTTTTGACATTCTCAGGCAAATTGATCAGTTCGCTCTCGGTCTGAAGCGCTTCTCTAATGCTGGCAAAAAAGCGAAGTTGTATCTTCATGAATACATCAATTCGTCAAAAGAAAGAAAACGAACCATATCCCCTTTTTGAATCAAATTTCCTGGCGGATTATCTATGATCCCATCACTCCAGGTAATAGAAGATAAAACACCTGATCCTTGATTATGAAACAGATCCAACCCTCCATCATCATTAATACGAGCACGAAGAAATTCATTACGTTCATCAGCCTTTGGCAAAGTAAAATCTGCTCTCATTAATCTAATCGGCGGGTCTACCTGAGAAACTCCCATCATACGCAGCAAAAATGGTCTCACAAAAATCAAAAAGCAAACAAAACTGGAAACAGGATTACCAGGTAACCCAATAAATGGAACAACACCTACTTGCGTATTCACATTGTCTTTTCTACTTACATCAGCATATGCCAATGGTTTTCCAGGTTTGACCGCAACTCTCCAGAAATTGATTTTTCCTAAAGAGTCTAAAGCTGACTTGACATGATCCTCTTCACCAACAGACATACCCCCTGAAGCTAAAATCAAATCATGTTCTATAGCACAATCTGAAATCGCTTTTTGAATAGCTTTCAAATCATCAGGAACAATACCGTAATCAGTAACAGCACAACCGAAACTTTCTAGCAATGACCGTAACAAATAACGATTGGAGTTATAAACATATCCTTCTTTTAAAGTTTCTCCCGGCATCACAACTTCATCACCTGTTGAAATAAAAGCAACCTTGGGACGGCGAATCACAGGAAGATCCAAACAACCAATAGAAGCAGCTAATCCAAGATGCTGGGCTTTCAAACGAATTCCTTTATCTAAAACCTTGTCTTCTTTACGTATGCTCTCTCCAGCTTTTCTAATATGTTCTCCCAACTTTGGAACATGATTAATCTGAACTGTGCCACCCTTTACAATACAATTTTCTTGAATAACTATCGTATCTGCATTTTCGGGCACTGGAGCTCCTGTAAAAATACGAGCCACTTCCCCTGGTTTTAAGGGCATACCAACTTTACCTGCCTGAATTCGCTGTGTAACTGGTAAAACTGCATTCCCACTCATGCAATCTTCACATCGAACAGCATAACCATCCATCGCTGAATTATCCGTATTAGGAACATTGATAGAAGAATAAATGGACTGAGCAAGAAAACGACCATTTGCTTCCTGAGTTTTTACAATTTCTACATCAGATATAACTGGAGCAGTATCTATCAAACTGAATAGTGCGTCCTGCTTTGATAGCAATAATGGTTTTTCCAACATGGTCTTTAATAAAAAATCAAACTGTTAGCGTTTTAAAAAAAGAACTTTTATCTTATAAAGAAGACTACAAATGAGTATGTTCACCAATATATTGCTTGATTTGATCAACAGACACCGGTTTTACAACATAACGTTGCGGCAATTTTTCGATATCTTCAAATCCTTGAGGACGTTTGGCATACGTTCCTAACGCTTCGAAAATCGTTTCATTAAATTTAGCAGCTAAAGCTGTTTCTAACACAATCATCGGAATATCTGCTTCTTGATGTTCTTTCGCAACCTTAACACCATCTGCTGTATGCGTATCAATCACAATACCATACGTTTCATATACCTCACGAATGGTACGCAATCTATCCTGATGCGTAGAGCTACCAGATTCAAATCCGAATTCTGATACTTTAGAAAATTCATTACCATCACTGCTGGATTTACCTGATAAATCGAAATAACCTTGTTTTTCAATTTGATTAAACAACGCATTTACACGTTGCCCATCTTGTCCAAGTAAATCATAGACAAATCTTTCAAAGTTAGATGCTTTAGAAATATCCATAGAAGGACTACTGGTATGTAAAGTTTCTGCCGATTTTCTAACACGATAAATCCCGGTTCGGAAAAACTCATCCAAAACATCATTTTCATTTGTTGCCACAACTAATTTAGCAATAGGCAATCCCATCATGCGAGCAATATGACCAGCACAAATATTCCCAAAGTTACCTGAAGGTACTGTAAAAGAAACTTTTTGCGTATTATCTTCTGTCGCTTCCAAATAACCACGGAAATAATAAACCACCTGTGCAATAACTCTTGCCCAATTAATTGAATTTACCGTCCCAATTTTTTGACGTGATTTAAATGCCAAATCATTTGAAACAGCTTTAACAATATCCTGACAGTCATCAAATACCCCATCAACTGCAATATTAAAAATATTGGGATCTTGAAGACTAAACATCTGCGCGGTCTGAAATGCACTCATTTTTTTATGTGGAGGCAACATAAAAACACGAATACCTTTTTTACCACGCATCGCATATTCCGCAGCGCTACCTGTATCACCCGATGTTGCACCTAAAATATTTAATTCTGCTTGCTGACGAGCCAATTCATATTCAAATAAATTACCCAAAAATTGCATCGCCATATCTTTAAAAGCCAAAGTTGGGCCACCTGACAAACTTAAAAGTGCTAGGGTTTTATTTTCTTTTTTTTCTAAAATACGTAAAGGAGTAATTTTGGAAGCATCCTCATCAGGGCGTACATTGCAATATGTTTCTGCTGTATACGTTTTTTGCACTATCGCTTTCAGATCTGATTTCGGCATATCACCAATAAATTTCCCAAGCACTTCATAAGCTAAATCAGCATAAGATAATTTTCTCCATGCAGTTAACTCTTGATCTGTCACTTTAGGATATGCTTCAGGCATATAAAGCCCACCGTCAGGTGCTAATCCTTCCAATAAAATCTCTAAAAAGGTTCGTTTTTCCTGTGTTGTACCTGATGCGCGAGTTGAAATATATTGCATACGAAATCCAGATCTAGATATATCAAACTGATAATTGTACCGCTTTTATTGAAGCATTTAAAAAAGAACAAATGTTTTTGACAATGTTTCTACTGAAATAACTCTCTCATGCAATAATACAAAATTATTCTGATACAGAGCATAAAAACATGTCCCCTAAAATTGCAATAGCGCAAATAAATAGCATAGTTGGCGACATCGATCATAATCGCCAACTCATTCACCATTTTGCACAACGTGCAATAGCAACAGGTGCAGATATTGTTGTAACACCTGAGTTATCTCTAACAGGATACCCACCAAAAGACTTATTGTTCGATAATGATTTTTATAATAAAACCATGAACGCTCTTTTGGCATTGGCTAAGGATTTTGCGCATGTAAAAGACTTTTATCTTCTCGTAGGACATCCTTTTGTTAAAGGAAAAAATCGGTACAATGCTTGTTCTATTTTGTCAGAAGGCAAAATTATTGATACCTACTGCAAAGTCCTTTTATCCAATCATATTGGCTTTGATGAAAGTTTGTATTTTACTTCTGGAACAAAACCCGTTGTTTTTACAGTAAAAAACATTTGTTTTGGCATTAATCTTTCTGAAGATAGCACTACCCATTTCGTTCCAGAAAACGCAAAAAAAGCAGGTGCACAAGTTATTCTTGTTCCTAGTGCTTTGACCTACCAAATAGACCACATTTCAAAACGTATTAAAACACTCAAAAAAAATATTTCAGATCAAGGTCTAGCAGCCATTTTCACCAATCTGGTCGGTGGACAAGATGAGGTGGTATTTGATGGAAATTCTTTTGCACTTGATCATCACGGGCAATTACGCGTTCAACTTAAACATTGCCAAGAGGATTTTGAATTAATCCATTTCGAACAAGGCACCCTTCTTCCTGGACGACTAACCCAAAAGTGCTCAATAGAAGAAGAAATTTATCGTGTCCTTGTATTAGGTACACGTGACTATATTGAAAAAAATGGTTTCCCAGGCGTTATTATCGGACTTTCAGGAGGGATAGATTCAGCCTTGGTTTTAGCTATTGCAGCTGATGCTATTGAAAAAAATCGCATCGAAACCTACATGCTCCCTTCCCCTTACACTTCAGAAATATCAATTGCAGATGCAAAAGACATGTCAAATAGACTGGATGTGCATCACGATGTTATCCCTATTATTGACTGTTTTTCTGTCTTTAAAAAAACGCTCTCTTCTCAGTTCTCAAATAAACCAGAAGATGTAACCGAAGAAAATATTCAAGCAAGAGTGCGTGGAACTCTTTTAATGGCTTTATCAAATAAATCCGGAAAAATCGTATTAACGACAGGTAACAAAAGTGAATTGGCTGTAGGCTACTGCACATTATATGGAGATATGGCAGGAGGATTTGGTGTAATAGCTGATATTCCAAAAACATTAGTCTATAAACTATGCCACTATCGTAATAGCATATCCGATATTATTCCAAATCGAATTTTGACAAGAGCCCCCTCTGCAGAATTAAGACCCAATCAACTAGATCAAGATTCGCTTCCTCCTTATGAAACTTTGGACGCTATTATTGATATGTTCATGAAAGAAAGAAAAAGCTTAACAGAAATTGTAAATGCTGGTTTTGACAAGAAAACGGTTAAGCGAGTTTTGCTACTCATCAGAAGAAATGAATACAAACGTCAACAAGCTCCTATTGGCATTCAAATTTCTTCATATGGATTCAGAAACAATTGGCATCATCCGATTACTTCAAAATTCCGTGATTAATGACTTTGATTTACAATCTACCAATTCTATTTTTACGTTTTAATAATTTGTTATTCAATCAGCAATGAAAAAAATTACTGCGATTATCAAACCATTCAAATTAGATGATGTAAGAGAAGCTTTATCTGATGCAAACATCAATGGACTAACTGTCACGGAAGTTCGAGGATTTGGTCGTCAAAAAGGACATACTGAACTTTATAGAGGTGCAGAATATGTCGTTGACTTTCTTCCTAAAGTCAAAATTGAAATTGTCGTCACTGACGAAATGCTTGAATTAGCAATTGAAGCAATTTTAAAATCTGCTCGCACCGGAAAAATCGGAGACGGCAAAATATTTGTCCAAGATGTAGAACAAGTTATTCGTATCCGAACTGGCGAAACAGGAGTGGAAGCAATTTAAAAATCGATAATTTTTATTGATTTCCAGCAACAAAATAACGACCTGTTTTTCTTTTTGCTTCCTTACTTTCTTCAATAAGCTCTTTAGCACGTTTGATTTGAGCAGGGATCATGGTTGCTTCCAGTTTTTTGGCTGCAGTACCAGACATTTGATATCCCTGTTCGAAAGAAATGGTATACCAGCGATATGCTTGTACTGGGTCTGTTCTCATACCCAAACCATGTTGGAACATCCCCCCAAGCATAAATTGTGCTTTCTTATGACCACTTTCAGCTGCACGTCTCATCCAGATACCGCAAACTTGGTCATCTTGTTCAATGTTAATACCACCACAATATATTTCAGCAATTTTAAGCATCGCCTCTACATCACCTTCTTCAGCTTTTAAAACGAGCTTGGCAATAGTTTCCTCTCCCGTTTCACATCCAGATAATCCTAATACCATTAATGCAGCAATTGAAAAAGTAGCAAAAATCTTTTTGACTGAAAAACGCATATCTATTCCTACAGATAACTTAACTGAAATATTTTGTTTACAGCGATAAATTTAAAATAAGAGGAAAGTATAGCCTTAACACGCAAGAGATACCAGTTAAATATTTCTTCCTCTTAGCAATACAATCAAAGCGCCAGAACCACCATCAGATGCTTTAGCCTGTACAAATGCCATAACATCTTCTCTTTGAGCCAACCATCCATGTACCAATTTCTTTAAAACAGGTTCCTGATTAATAGAACCCAGCCCTTTTCCATGAATGACTCTGACACAACGCATTCCTTTTAAAATACATCGTCTCAAAAACTCACCGAGTAATTCTCTGGCTTCTTCACGTCTTTGACCGTGCAAATCAAGCTCATCCTGAATAATCCAGTGTCCTCGTCTTAATTTTCTGACAACATCTTGCCCAATACCATTTTTTCTATAACTTAAATTGCCATCCGTTTCCAATAAGGTATCGACATTAAATTCATCAGAAATAGATTCTCTTAATGCAGCCTTGTTGTCTGCAATACGTTGTTTAGGAATAGGAAGGGGTTTGGGCGTATCTAAAACAACACGATCATTAAAATTTAAAGGCGTAACATCCCCAACACTTTCCCGAAAAAGATTCGCTTCACGTTGTGCTTTTCGCTCTTTTCGGCGTTTTTCTTCTTCTGCCTGTTCCTGAGCTTCCTTTTTCTTTTTTAATGTTTTATGTAGAGATTTTAAATCTGAGAAATCTTTAAACGAAGATGACATTACACCAATCCTGTTATTTCAAACCTTCCAAGTACTGCTTGACATCCAAAGCAGCCATACAACCAGAACCCGCACTGGTAATCGCCTGTCGATACCGATGATCCTGCACATCTCCAGCAGCAAAAACACCTGGTATACTTGTTGCGGTTGCCATACCATGACGCTCTGTTTGCGTCACAATATAACCTTCTTCCATATCCAGTTGTCCTTTGAAAATTTCAGTATTAGGTGAACGTCCAATTGAAATAAATATGCCATGTAAGGATAAATCTTTAACTGACTCATCTGTTAAGGATCGAACACGTACACCTGTTACGCCTGTACTATCTCCTAATATCTCATCAACTACTGTGTTATAGAGAATATTGATTTTTCCCTGTTCAACACATTGCATTAATTTATCAACCAAAATGGACTCTGCCCGAAATGTATCTCGGCGATGAATCAATGTCACTTTTGATGCAATATGTGATAATTCAATCGCTTCTTCAACAGCTGTGTTACCGCCACCTACTACAGCAACCTCTTTCCCTTTATAAAAGAAACCATCACAAGTCGCGCAAGCAGAAACACCCCTTCCTATATATTGTTCTTCTGAAGAAAGTCCCAAATACCTTGCAGAAGCTCCCGTCGCAATGATTAAAGCATCGCAGGTATATTCCTGTAATTCACCAATTAAGTGAAAAGGCTTTTCATTTAATTTAACTGTATGAATATGATCAAAAATAATTTGCGTTTCAAAACGTTCAGCGTGTTCCAAAAAACGTTGCATCAATTCAGGTCCTGAAACCCCTAAAGGATCTCCTGGCCAGTTTTCCACCTCTGATGTTGTCATTAATTGACCACCTTGCTGCATACCCGTTATTAAAACCGGTTTAAGATTTGCTCTTGCTGCATAGATAGCCGCGGTATAACCTGCTGGACCAGATCCTAATATCAAAACAGAAGTATGCAATTTAGTAGACATAAAAAGGAAACCTTTTAAAAATTATCAAGTTGCAAGCATTTTGTATAAAATACATTAAAAGATAAATATAATATTACTCTCAATCAATTTGAATAAATTAAACTTGTTGAGATTATAAACGAAAGCGACAAAGCTCACTGAAGCCACGCATAAATGATTTGTTATACATAAAATAAAATTCAGCTGATAATTCGTTACTAATAAAAATTCGGCATATTAATATTGAATTCATGACCAAAACATCTTCTGTCTATAAAAGACATCAAGCACAAAAAAATTCTTTGCCTGCGCCACCAAGCAGGTTGGCACGGCTTTTAACTGAAGCACGCTGGTTCTTGTTAATCGTAGTTACGATTTTTTTCTTTATCATCCTTTATACCTATTCAAAGGCTGATCCAGGCTGGTCACATGCTGTTACTGTAGAAAAAATTCATAATATGGGCGGTAGATTAGGTGCCTGGTTTTCCGATCTTTTTCTTTTTATTTTTGGTTTGTCTGCTTGGCTTTTTGGATTATGGCTATTAAAAGCGGTTATACAAGGATATCGCCGAATTTCAAATATATTGTTATTAAAAGAAACACCAAAACCTAAATGGTTTCGTGATCGTTTCATCCCAAATGTTGGTTTTTTAATTTTTATTCTTTCAAGTTCTGCAATCGAGTTTTTGCGCATGTACTCAATGAAAGTACAACTTCCACGTATGCCTGGTGGTGTATTGGGTGAGTTTATTGGAACATACGCCATGCAGCAACTTGGATTTATGGGATCCACTTTAGCCTTACTTTTTTGCTTTGCCTTGGGATTAAGCCTTTTCCTTGAAATGTCATGGTTACAACTGGCAGAAAAAATCGGTACCATTGTTGAAGGTTTTTTCGGCTTCATTCTCAAAGTTTATCGTGTACGTCAGGATCGTAAAATCGGTCAAGAGGCTGTATTGAAACGTGAAGAAACAATCGTACAAGAAAAAGCCAAAGCTATTGAAACACCTCGTGTACATATCGAGCCACAAATTATCACTGTTCCCAAATCAGAACGTGCAGAAAAAGAAAGACAAGAAGTTCTTTTCTCTGAACTAAGGGAGCTTCCACCACTCTCTTTGCTTGATGATGCTCCACCTCCAGAAAACTTGCTCTCAGAAGAAACCCTGGAATTTACAAGTCGCTTAATCGAAAGAAAACTTTCCGATTTTGGTGTAAGAGCACGTGTTGTCAGTGCACATCCCGGACCTGTTGTCACACGCTATGAAATTGATCCTGCAACCGGTGTCAAAGGAAGTACTATCGTTAATCTGGAACGAGATCTAGCCCGTTCTCTTTCTTTAGTTTCTATTCGCGTTATCGAAACTATACCGGGAAAAAATTATATGGCTTTGGAATTACCTAATCCAAAACGTCAAATCGTTCGTTTAACAGAAATTTTAAGTTCCAAAGTCTATAGTGACGAATCTTCCAATCTCACTATTGCCTTAGGTAAAGATATTGCAGGTAAACCTATTGTAGGGGATCTTGCCCGCATGCCACATCTTTTGGTTGCAGGAACAACTGGATCAGGAAAATCCGTTGCAATTAATGCCACTATCTTATCGTTACTTTATAAGGCAGATCCAAGCCAAGTGAGAATGATATTAATTGATCCTAAAATGCTGGAACTTTCTGTTTACGAGGGTATTCCACATTTACTGGCTCCTGTCGTAACTGATATGCGTCAAGCTGCACATGCTCTTAACTGGGCAGTAGCTGAAATGGAACGTCGTTATCGATTGATGTCTCATGTTGGAGTTCGTAATCTCTCAACATATAACAATCGCATTATTGAATCTAAAAATAGAGAAACCCCTATCACCAATCCTTTCTCGATCACACCAGATAATCCAGAACCATTAGAAACACTTCCACAAATTGTCATCATTATTGATGAATTGGCCGATTTAATGATGGTTGTTGGGAAAAAAGTGGAAGAATTGATTGCTCGTATTGCACAAAAAGCACGGGCAGCAGGTATCCATCTCATATTAGCAACACAACGTCCTTCAGTCGACGTCATTACAGGTTTGATTAAAGCGAACATTCCAACCCGAATCGCTTTTCAAGTTAGTAGCAAAATTGATTCTAGAACCATTTTGGATCAAATGGGAGCAGAAACCCTGTTAGGTTTAGGAGATATGCTTTATCTGCCACCAGGAACCGGTTTACCAACTCGTGTTCATGGTGCCTTTGTTTCCGATGACGAAGTACAACGCGTTGTCAGCTATCTCAAGGAACATGGAGAAACAAATTATATTGAAGGAATTTTAGAAGGCGGCTCAACAGATGATAATGCTGTCGGAGGGTTTGGTGAAACCAATGGAGAGTCTGACGAGCTTTACGATCAAGCGGTTGCTATCGTACTTAAAAACAAAAGAGCATCTATTTCTTTAGTTCAACGCCATCTTCGAATTGGTTATAACAGAGCAGCAAGATTACTAGAACAAATGGAACAAAGTGGCATCGTCTCACCCATGAAAAGTAATGGCAATAGAGAAATTCTCGTTCCAATTCAGCCAGAATAAACATGAGGAATATCTCGATGAAAAAGTATCAAAAAACACAACTGACTTGGTTAAAGTACTTTTCTTTTCTTGTTGCTTGTTTTTGTATTCCTTTATTAGCAAAAGCATCTGCTATAGAACAATTCAAACACTTTTTGATACATACACAATCTGCTCGTGGAGAATTTGCTCAAGTTCAAGTAAGACAGGAAAATGGTAAAAATCTAAGAATGGGTTCTCCTTCTACAGGCGTATTTCTTTTTTCCAAACCTGGAAAATTTATCTGGAATTATAAAAAACCCTATGAACAAATCCTGCAAACAGATGGAAAAAAACTTTACATTTATGATAAGGATTTAAATCAAGTCACTACAAAAAAACTTGGTGCTGCGCTTGGCGCAAGCCCTGCAGCTATTCTTTTTGGTAGCACTGATATTGAAAAGAATTTTTCCTTATCTGAAGATGGCGTTCGTGGAGATTTAGAGTGGATGAAAGCAACCCCTAAAGACAAGGAAAGTGCTTTTTTGTATGTCAATATTGGCATGAAAAATAACATTCCTGTTGCAATGGAAATTTATGATTCACTTGGTCAAATTTCATTAATCAAGCTGATGAAATTTGAAAAAAATCCTAGTTTACATACCAATACTTTTCAATTTGTTATGCCTAAAGGCGTCGATATTTTCGAAAACTAAGAATCTGCTATAACTAATGCAACAACTTGTGCAGCAATACCTTCTTCTCTGCCCAAAAAGCCGAGTTTTTCATTCGTTTTTGCTTTTATGTTAATTTGGTCTATAGAAACACCAAGGTCACTCGCAATATACTCTCGCATTTTTAAAATGTGCGGTGCCATTTTTGGTTGCTGAGCAATAATAGTCGCATCAATATTGCCAATGCTGTATCCAGAAGATTTAACCAAATCCACTACTTTACGTAATAAAACACGAGAATCAGCATCTTTAAATTGCTCATCTGTATCAGGAAAATGTTTACCAATGTCCCCTTTGCCAATGGAACCTATTAAGGCATCCGTAATCGCATGTAATAAAACATCGGCATCAGAATGTCCTAAAAGCCCTGTTTTATGAGGAATTGTCACACCTCCGATAATCAGTTTTCTATCGGGAACTAAAGCATGACAGTCATATCCTTGGCCAACTCGAAAAGGCAACTTCTTCATACATTATTTCCTTATTTTTCTTTAGCTATTTCTAAATGTTAGACCATTCTTGCTTTTATAAACATTTCTACCAAATCCATATCTGCTGGTCTTGTAATTTTGGTATTGCTTAAATGACCTTCAACTAGTTTTGGAGATAAACCCATCGCTTCAATTGCACTGGATTCATCTGTCACATCTGAATTAAGTTGCAAAGCTTCTAGCAACATATCATAACGAAACATTTGTGGTGTTTGCGCCGCCCACAACCCTTCTCTCGGAATCGTTTTAATATGGGAATTTTCACTTCGCTTAACAGTATCTACAATTGGTAAAGCCAGCAAACCTCCCACAGGATGATCATAAATAGCACGAATCAATGTCTCAACTAAATCAGGCGTTAAACCTGGTCTTGCCGCATCGTGAACCAAAACCCAATCTTTTGCTTTGACATTTGAAGAAATCACTTTTAACCCTTGCATGACTGAATCTCGTCGTGTTTGCCCACCACAACGTAAAAAGGTCACATTTTCAAATAAGTGTATTTGTTGAGTTGCAACATACTCATCAATCCATGCATCATTTGGGCTTAAAACAACATAGGTATGTTCAATAACAGAGCAGGCTCTAAAAACGTCAATAACATGCTGTAAAACCAATTTATCAACTAAATTTAAATATTGTTTAGGAGTCTGCACTCCCATGCGTTGCCCAACACCTGCAGCAGGAATAAGTGCAAAACAGCGTGAAGAACCCATTACAACTTGATTTTCTGGCATAAAGTTTAAAGACGATCGAGAAAAGACAACAACGATAATCTGTGTGATCGATTATAATGACATAATTGATTAGACTTTCATATAGGACGAGATGGTCTTTTGACCAAATTCGTCTTTTTTATTTTTGTAATGTTATCCAGTTTTAAAAAATATCTTCCTCGTCCCGGACAACGTTTTGTTCTGCCAAATCTTCATGGATCTGCAGACTCTTTAGCTATTACAACAGCAGCATTAGAATTAAAAAAACAAAACCGCATGCTCATTGTTGTAACATCACTCACATCAGATGCCCGTCGAATATTGGAAGAAATACCATGGTTTTATAACGACGAAGAAAACCCACTTCGTTGTTATCTTTTACCAGACTGGGAAACCTTACCGTATGATACGTTTTCCCCTCATCAAGATTTAGTATCACAACGTTTAGCGACACTATATGAAATTCAAAACGGACGATGTGATGTTCTGATTGTTCCCGCAACCACAGCTCTATTACGGCTTGCGCCACCGTCGTTTTTGGCAGCTAATACTTTTTTCTTTAAGCAAAATGAAGCTATTGATGAAAAACGGTTACGATCACAATTGACTTTAGCAGGATACCATCATGTCTCCCAAGTCATGTCTCCAGGTGAATATGCTGTTCGGGGTGGTTTGATTGATCTTTTCCCAATGGGATCCGTTCTTCCCTATCGCCTTGATCTTTTTGGAGATATTATTGAATCTATCAAAACCTTTGATACAGATACACAGCGTTCACTTTATCCTGTCAAAGAAGTAAGAATGCTTCCTGGACGGGAATTCCCTATGAATGAAAATGCCCGGGCTTTTTTCCGGAGTCGATGGAGAGAAACCTTTGAAGGTGACCCAACTGTTTCTGTTATTTACCGAGACATTGCATCAGGCATTGCCTCTGCCGGGATTGAATATTATTTACCTCTTTTTTTCGAAGAAACCTCTACATTATTTCAATACATACCAGATGACGCTGTACTGACTTTTGTTGGTCATGTTGATGAAACAATAGATCGTTTCTGGAGCGATACACTTTCACGTTATTCTTTTTTACAGGCTGATAGAGAACGTCCACTTTTATCACCAGAAAAACTTTTTTTAAAAAGTGATGATTTTTTTGTTTTTGCAAAATCCCACGCTCGTTGGGTACTAAATTCGAACGAAACTCCCTCTGAATTATCTTGTCCTATTCCGGATGTCTCCATTAACCGTCGAGCTGATGATCCATTACGAAACCTTCGCACATATTTAAATAATAATAAAAAACGAACTTTGATTTGTGCAGAATCAGCAGGTCGTCGGGAAACTATGCAACAACTATTTAATGAATATAACTTGTCTGTTGCACCGTGCCATAGTTTCACTGATTTCATTACATCTGATGAACCGTTAATGTTCGGGGTATCTCCTATTCAAACCGGTTTTTCCCTTGGAAATGTATTAGGTGACCTTAACTTTATTACTGAAACGGAACTTTATGCTCACTCAGGACGGAGAACCGGAAGAAAAAAACAGGAAGTCACGTCTCAAATTGAACATATGGTTCGCGATCTTGCCGAACTTAAAATTGGCGATCCTGTTGTCCATGTTAATCACGGAATTGGACGATACCGTGGATTAATCAACATGGATACCGGACAAGGAGAAACTGAGTTTCTCCATCTGCAATACGCAAATGATACGGCACTTTATGTTCCTGTTTCACAACTTCATGTCATTTCACGTTATGCGGGCACTTCTCCAGACGATGCTCCACTACATAGCTTAGGTTCTGGTCAGTGGGAAAAAGCAAAACAACAAGCAGCAAATAAAATTCATGATACAGCAGCAGAACTATTGGACCTTTATGCCAAACGGGCTTTAAGAAAAGGATTTGCTTTTCCATTAACCTTAAAAGATTACGAAATTTTTGCTGATAGTTTCAATTTTGAAGAAACACCAGATCAAGCTGCTGCAATCCAATCAGTAATAGATGACATGACTTCTGACAAACCAATGGATCGCCTCATTTGTGGGGATGTTGGGTTCGGAAAAACAGAAGTTGCATTAAGAGCTGCCTTTATTGCTGTAATGGGTGGAAAACAAGTCGCCCTACTGGCTCCCACAACGCTTCTAGCAGAACAACATGCTCAAACCTTTACTGACCGATTCGCCAATTGGCCAGTTCGAATTGCAGAACTCTCTCGATTTAGAACATCCAAACAAATCAATCAAACCATTAAATCATTGGCTGATGGTACGGTTGATATTGTTATTGGAACACATAAATTACTTTCAAAAGAAATTCAATTTTCTCGCCTTGGGTTAGTCATTATTGATGAGGAACACCGTTTTGGAGTTCGACAAAAAGAAGCTTTAAAAACACTTCGAACAGACGTAGATGTCCTCACATTAACAGCAACACCTATTCCAAGAACGTTAGGCATGGCTCTTGAAGGTTTACGCAGTTTTTCTATTATTGCGACAGCTCCACAAAAAAGATTGGCTATCAAAACTTTTGTGCGTTCTGAAAACGATTCCGTCATCCGAGAAGCATGCCAACGTGAGCTCAAACGTGGTGGACAAGTTTATTTTCTTCATAATGAAGTAGAAACCATTGAAAACCGTCGAGCGATGCTTGAAAACCTTTTGCCTGAAGCTCGAATTGGTGTAGCACACGGACAAATGCCCGAGCGAAATCTCGAAAAAGTCATGCGAGATTTTGTTGCACAACGATATAACATTTTGCTTTGTACAACAATTATTGAAACAGGTATTGATGTACCCAATGCCAATACCATGATCATGCATCGAGCAGATAAATTCGGTTTAGCACAACTTCATCAGCTAAGAGGTCGAATTGGTCGTTCCCATCATCAGGCATATGCGTATTTACTGGTACATGACACACAAAGTCTTACCAAGCAAGCACAACGTCGATTAGATGCTATTCGTCAAATGGAAGAATTAGGAAGTGGTTTTTTCCTTGCCATGCACGATTTAGAAATACGTGGCGCAGGTGAAATACTAGGTGATGAACAATCTGGGGAAATCCAAGAAATAGGTTTTCAGTTGTATTCTGATATGCTCAAAGAAGCTGTTCGTGCTATGAAAAATGGTGAAAAACCAGACTTTGACACATCATTTAAAACGACAACCGAAATTAATCTTCATACTCCTGCCCTTTTACCGACAGAATATTGCGCTGGTGTCAACGAAAGATTATCGCTATATAAACGCCTTGCTAGCAGTAACACATCCGAAGAAATCAGTGATTTACAAGAAGAAATGATTGATCGTTTTGGAAAATTACCAGAACAGGCTCAAGCATTAATTGATACACATAGATTACGTCTTTTAGCTAAAACCGTTGGCATTACGAAAATTGATGCACATGCTGAAGCGATTACCTTTCAGTTCATGCAAAATCCCCCAATTGATGCATTAAAAATTATCGAACTCATCCAAAAAGATAAAAATATTCGATTAAACGGTCCTGAAAAATTACGTATAACCGCAAAAACTCCCGACCTGAATACAAGAGTCAATAAAATAAGAGAAACTATTAAAGCTTTAACAACATAAAAGGGAGTGTTAACCTTTGCACATCCTTCTTATTCATTAATCCTAGGTTTAAAACCTATGGTGATAAAGTTGGAAACATGGATTTTAAGCCACTTCCCATCATTTCGACAGCAACTGCCGTTAGCAAAAAACCAGCTAATCGTTCAATTACTTTTAACATAGAAACTGGTAACATGCCTCCGCCTCTACTTGCCACACGAAAACAGATCCACGTTGCTAATCCAGCAACAATAGGGGGAAGAATGATAGAGAAAAGATCGGATACTCTTGTAATTTGAGATGTTGCCATGACATAAGACAGTCCAGCAGGACCTGCCAACAAAGGAATTCCCAAGGGAACAATGGATGGACCAGAAGCCGCATCTGCTGTCTCATCCAAAGTATATTTTACCGATTCATTTTTTGCTATTACCATCGCTAATGCAACAACAAACATAATGGCACCACCTCCAATTTGGATGGCAGCCAAAGAAACATCCATAAAGTTTAAAAAATGTAATCCAAATAACCCTCCCAAAAGTAATGCAACAGCAACGGTTATACCTAATTGTCGACTATAACGATATTTAAAATCCAAATCATATCCAGCTGTAGCAGAAACAAAAATAGGAATAACTAAAAGTGGATCAACCAAAGCAAGTAATGTCAGTGTTTTTTTTAATGTCAAACCAACAATTAAAGAAGCACCATCCATGATTTTTCCTCCTTTTACAAGAAAGATAACCATACGATATTCATAAAAATTTGCTTTGAGATAAAACGGTTTATTTCTCATTTACTTATTGAATCTTTCAATATTTGCCTGTTTATCTCTATTCTGATAAGGTACACCCTGAATTTTTATAAAGGAGGAAGAAGGTATGGCAACTAGAGATAGCAACGGAAATGAACTCAATGATGGCGATTCTGTTCAAGTTATCAAAGATTTGAAATTAAAAGGTTCTTCTACTGTTTTAAAACGTGGAAAAACTTATAAAAACATTCGCTTAACCAACAAAGAAGATGAAATCGAAGTTCGTGAAGGTAGAAGTACATTAGTACTCAGAGCGGAGTTTTTGAAAAAAGTCTAAACCTGATAAAGATTTTTTATCTATCGTTTCTGTAACAGAGAGGAAAGATAGCGAATAGGTGTTGTTTTAACTAATGCAGGAATGTCCAAGTCTAGTGAGTCTATTGTATTTTTTAACATAACACCTAATTCTGTATCACCTTCCATAATCAGTCTGCGACTGAAAAAAAGTGTATCAGGATCTTCTTTACGAGAAGCCAGCAATATAAAGTCGTGTGCACTTGCACTAATAATCAAGTCTGGCTGATCAACATGCAATCCCGCAACAAATCCACCGCTCGTCCATAAAAAATTAAAGTGTAGACTCATATCAGTCACACTGATACGCAACAATTTTCCCGTCAACATGGTTTGCAGTTCTTCTGTAATATGATCCTTTAAAACCAAATTAACAGCTGAAGCAAAAAGAAGTGATCCGGGATACGAAGGTACCCGGGATATAACCTCACCAATAAACGCTGGAAAAATAAATCTTTTTGACACTATTTCACTCTCCATTTTCCAAGCATTTTCTCACAAAACACCTTGTTGAAGATACTCCATTCCAGGACGAGCATACCAGTATCCATTACAAGGTTTTGCTGGCATCAGTTGTTTTAGAGTTGAAAAAGCAACGTCTGTCGTGAGTTCTTTTGTTAACACAGCCTGATACAAACTCAAAACATCAGTTGTTCTATTTTGCTGAGGTGTAATACGAAGAACATTGATACCCATTTTTTGCAGTAAGGGTATTTCATGAAGTAAACAATAAATTCGATCGGATTGTGTTTGTATGCCGTTTAAAATCAGAAAATCTTCACTTTCTCTTGTTTTTAACAACAAACCTTCTGGATGATGAATACAATTAAAATGGCAATCATCCTTAGGAAAATTGTAATATCTTGCTGTAAAACAACGCGCAGAAAAAGCAAGCGGCATACGTCCGTATGCAAATACCTCTACTTCTATATCGTCTGGTTTCACACGTATCATTTCTTCCAGATCAGCTTTATTCATCTCAAGAGGCATGACCCAGCGTTTTGCACCAAAATCCGAAACCAATGATAAAGCAGAAGGGTTGTATATATTAAGGTGTAATCCTGCAACAAAATTACCTTTATTGGCTAACAGTCTAAGTGCTCCCATATCATTGGCTTCAACAGAAAAATAACCATTTTGAACAACACGACGCATCGTATTAAGATGGGTATCTGACTCTAATAAAACCTGTGTTGAAAAAACGACTTCTTTACCCGCTTTTTGCAATCGTTTCCCTATTTCTACCCAATCTTCAAAACGAAGTTCATGTCGTTTTGCACAGACCACTTCGCCTAAATAAACAATATCAACAGGAGCTGTTTCTATACTTTTATAAAAGTCATATACAACTTCTTTTTGCCAATAATAAGGAATAGGCGCTAAAGCTAATTTCAAAATAAACCTCCTATACCTTATTTCCAAGAACGATGATAAGCGCCAAGTGTATGCTGCAAACCTTCTGCTACTTTATCTAATTGGTTTGTCCACATTGGATTGACTGTATAAGTTTCTGGAGACTTTAAACAACTATCAATAGCTTCTCTCCAAATACGTGTAACTTGACCTACATAAGCAGGACTTCTTTGACGACCTTCAATTTTTATCGCTGAAACACCCATCTCTTTTAATCTTGGTAACAACGCTAATGTATTTAAACTGGCAGGCTCTTCAATAGCATAATAGTTTTCACTATTCACGCTAAAACGACCTTTGCATAAAGTAGGATAACTGGCACTTTCACCGTCAGCATATCGATTGATAAGAACGCCATTTAATCGGGATTCCAATCCTTTTTCTGTAGTATGCCAACGAACTGCTTTGGCTGGCGAACAAACACCACTATTATTGGGTGCTTCACCTGTCACATAAGAAGAAAGAGCGCAACGACCTTCTACCATGACACATAAACTACCAAATCCAAATACCTCAATTTCGACTTCGGTATTTTTAATAACT
>JAZUNA010000051.1:0-34981 GCA_045603905.1 Oxalobacter sp.
CCAATTGTTACATCAAGGAACTGAAATAGCACCTGTAGATTTTATTACTGCACTGAGACCATCTCACACTTTACTGCATCATCATGCAGCGCTACTTGCAAATTGCTTTGCACAATCTGAAGCTTTAATGCTAGGAAAAAACGAAGATGAAGTCAGAACAGCTTTGCAAGCTAAAAACTTGTCAGAAAATGAAATTGAACAACAACTAAACCATCGAGTTTTTTTAGGAAATCGACCTAGTAATACCATCTTGATGAATAATCTTCGACCAGAATTACTTGGTGCTCTGATTGCTCTTTATGAGCATAAAACTTTTGTACAAGGAGCAATCTGGGATGTTAATTCTTTTGATCAATGGGGAGTTGAATTAGGTAAGGTATTAGCACAAAACATTCAAGAAGAATTAGAAAATAATACTTCCTATACTCATGATAGCTCAACTTCAGGACTAATCAATTTAGCAAGAGCTGCTATGAAATAAATCTTACTTACCTAAAATAAAAGGGCATGAATTTGTTTCATGCCCTTTTTAATTTACTTAAATTATTTAAGGTTTTTGAACTGATGGTGCTTCTAATGGAGCTTTTCCCCCATTAGAAGCATTCGTGTCAGGTGTTGTTGGTTTGGTTTTCTCTGAAACAGCAACAGGAGATGTTGTTGTATCAGAAACTACTGGTTTTTCTAGTTTTGCATCTTCTGATGGCAATGAAGTTACTTTGCCTTCTGCTGTGGCATTAGTTGTTGCAGAAGTATTTGTTACCTCATCTTGCTTTTCTTCTGCTGGCTTTGTATCACCTGTTTCGTTTAAATTTTCTGCCGGCGTTCCATCAACATTAAAACGTACAACAACGGGCGCTTTCCACGTACCATTTAAAACTTCATCTTTTGGAATATAAATCCGCAACACCATATAAAAATCACTTTCTGGAGCTGGTAACCAATTTGCAGAAAGTTGATTAGGTTGTTGGTTATCACTAACAGGTTCGACTTTTTCTTTTTGATCGCTATTTATTTCTGGTTTAACAACCATTGAATTATTAGTTACCTGTTTTTCCGCATCAGTTTTAATTTGTTTTGTTACATCTTTTTTATCCGATACTATATCTGGTTTTATTGCTGTAGCAACTGTTTTTGGTGTTGTATTAATTTCTTTATGATTTGTTGTTGCTTCAGCATTTTTTGGCGTTGTAGACGCTGTATTAGTTACATTATCTATCTTCTGAGTAATCGGTTCTGTCGATTCTGTTTTATCAGCAAGTTCATTTTTAGTTTCTTCTAATACAGCAGGTAACTCACTACCAAGTAAATCTTTTTGAATAAAAATAGTTACACTTCCATCAACAGGATCCATTACCATCCGCGTTACCATATTACTATTAATATGGTAACGATTAATAGGATTTTCTACTAAAAGTTGATTTGGTAAACCATACAAAGTTAGTGACCAAAAGGCATCTGTAGGCGGCAACTGATCTTTTTCAAAGCGTATAGTGTAATAACTTGACCCATTCAGTATTTTGAAACCCGAATCCAATTTATAACTAATTGAAAGAATTTCTTGAGGCGAAGCACCATAAAGATCAGTCATGGCACCAAAAGCTCTTTTCAAGTAATTATTTTTTAATTCTGTGCGAGTTCCATGCCTATCAGAAGGTTTAATTAAATCTCCTTTTAAAGCAGCATCTAACTCTGCAATTGCCTCGTCAATCCCAACTTGATAAGCTTTTTTCTCATTTTCTGGCATCCCATCTGTTGAGAAATTTTTTCCAGGACCAACGGAAATTTTTTCAAATCGATTCATTATCTCCATTTCATCCGGCAATACGGAAGCGAATTGCATGACAAAATTCATATAAGAGAAAAACTCAGGTGTTAATGTTTTTTCATCTGCATATGCAGGGAAGTGAATTGGCGATGGTTCTGAAGGAACCTCCGTTCCTGCATACAAAGAAAGTGGCTCGAGTCTAAAACTTTCCTGAATTTTTTGTACATTGATTACATCTTCTGAATTAAATAATTGAATACGTACTAATCCATGAACAAATTGTGTATCTGAGCGAATAACCCGATTAATTCCTGCTGGCACTTCACCTTTCCAATTTGGACCTGCTATCAGGAATTTACCGCCTGTATTGCCACTAGTACGCGTTCCGACATAATCGAAGTTATAGGAATTTAAATCCGTAAACTGAATAGAGTAATAACGATCATCTTGAATAGCAGGAACAGTCATCACTAAAGGTTCCCGCCTCAAATCCAGCCATACACAACCATATGGCGTGTCATTACGAGCAGTTTCTTTTTCTTGATCAACCGGAGTACTAATCCGAGTCGACATATAAAATTCATTAAATGGTTTTTTAAAGTTAGGATTTTGTACATCAATTGCTGAAACATACATATCTTTGTACATTTTCACCATCGGATAGCCATATACATAAGCTTCCTTAGCAATAGCTGTAATTTCAGCATCTGGAATTTCTTTTTTCTGATCACATGAAACGAGCAATAGAGCTGTTATTAAACCTATTAGGAATTTGAGTGATTTCATAATCTTGACTTTTATACTGTAAAAAAGTTCAACATGACGACATTTCAGGACAAACCATATTTAATACGGCACCTCATCTAAACAAGTCCTTTACATGTTTATGAAATAAAACTACTTATGACATTTCAAAATATAATTTTTAATAAAAAACATATTTATCTTTTAGTTTTTTAATTTTAAAGTATTTATAAATCGTTTCTGATATATAAAAACACATAATTGCTAAAATTTAGATATAACAATTTCAGTATATTAGAAAAAAGCAACAAATATTGATTCTTCAATTTCTTCAATATAAAAAGAATACATACAGCTCATAATATTTGTTATTTTTTTATTAGAAAGTGAATAATAAATTTATTAAAATTTACTGACTCTACGGAGGAGAATATGAATCAACTTGAACAACTTAGACAATACACCACTGTTGTTGCTGACACTGGTGACTTCCAATCGATTCAACGTTATACCCCTCAAGATTCCACAACAAATCCTTCTTTAATTCTTAGAGCCGTACAAAAAGAAACCTATTATTCACTCTTAGAAAAAGCAGTTTATGACAATAAGAACAAATCAACAGAAGAAATTATCGATCGTTTACTTGTTGCCTTTGGTTGTGAAATCTTAAATATTGTGCCTGGTCGCGTTTCTACTGAAACGGATGCTCGCCTTTCATTTGATGTAGAAGGAAGTATAAAAAAAGGTCGAGATCTTATTGCTCTTTATGAAGCGGCAGGCATTCCTAGAGAACGTGTATTAATCAAAATTGCATCAACATGGGAAGGAATTGAGGCCGCAAAAGTCCTTGAAAAAGAAGGAATTCGCTGTAATATGACCTTACTTTTTTCTATGGCTCAAGCTGTTGCCTGTGCTGAAGCTGGAGTTCAACTTATTTCTCCATTTGTTGGACGAATTTACGACTGGTATAAAAAATCAACAGGAAATGAATATACTGGTGAAAACGATCCAGGTGTTCAATCTGTTACACGAATTTATAATTATTATCGAAAATTTGACTACAAAACAGAAGTAATGGGAGCAAGTTTCCGCAACACATCACAAATTGTTGAATTAGCTGGATGTGATTTATTAACAATTAGTCCTCAATTACTTCAACAACTTTCTGAATCAACCGAGCCTATCACACAAAAATTAAGTATTGAAAAAGCAAAAGAAAGCTCTATTGAAAAAATTAGTGTAGATGAAAAATCATTCCGTTACTTACTTAATGAAGATGCTATGGGAACGGAAAAACTTTCAGAAGGCATTCGACTTTTCTGTGCAGACACTTTCAAATTAGAGCAAATGATTGCAAAACTAAAAGAAAAATAAAAAAACAATATTACAAGGCTCTCTTTATTTCACCATTTTGAATGTAAGAGAGCCTTTTTATCTTTGAGCTTTTCTCATATGAGGACTGTTTTTTAGCATAGAAAAAGTTGCTTCGAAAAGACGACTTGAATCTTCCAATAAACGAAATCCTTCTGGCATTAAAAGCCAACTATTTAATAACCCATTAAAACAAACATGCAACGCTAATCCTGCTAAATCAATATCAATATCTTCTGGTAATTGTTTTTTATCTCTAGCATTAGTTAATACCTTATTTTGCCCATGACGCGCATGTTCTACCCATGATTTGTAATATTCGAGGAATTCGCTTGAATCTTCTGTATATTCACATTTATGGAAAATAATACTTATGACTTTTCGATAATGATCATTTTCTAAAATCTCTCTGATTAGGAGAACAGATTTTTCTTGATACTGACCTAATGGATCTTCTGTCTCCTCTTCTGCAATTTGATCCATTATTTTTCGGATAGGAATACGAACTCGATCAACCATTGCATTAAAGAGATCTACTTTATTCCGAAAATGCCAATAAATCGCTCCACGAGTGACACCTGCAACTTCTGCAATGTCATTTAAAGTCGTTCTTGAAACGCCTTTCTTATAAAAAACATTTTCTGCTGCATCAAGCAATTTATTACGAGTTTCTTGTGTATTTCTTTTGGTTACTTGAGTCATTTCCATTTTGAAAAATAACATACATACACAATTGTATGTTAAATTACCAACTACAACTACCTTAATAAAACATTTCATCTGTTATTCATGAAATCTTTTCCAAAACTCGTATATTTCAGCTTATTTGCTATCTTTATTTCTTTATTATTCGGATGTAAAGAAAAGGAACAAAAAGAACAAAAAGCACCAGAAGTTGCTTATGTTGAAGTAAAACCAGAAAAAATTGCTGTTATTAACGAACTTTCTGGGCGTTTAGAATCTTATCGAAATTCAGATGTTCGAGCTCGTGTTGCTGGTGTCCTAGAAAAACGACTTTTTGAAGAAGGTAGTGATGTCAAAAAAGGCGATAAGCTTTTTATTATTGATCCTCGTAGCTATGAAGCTTCTGTACAAAATGCCAAAGCTGCTCTAGCTAGAGCAGAAGCCAATTTGATGCAAGCAAATTTAAAATACAAACGTTATATTCCGCTTGTCAAAATTAGTGCTGTAAGCAAACAAGAATTTGATGATGCATTTGCTGCACAAAAGCAAGCAGCAGCTGATGTTGCTGCTGCAAAAGCAGAACTTACTAATGCCAAATTAAATTTAGAGTATTCAACTGTACTTGCACCTATCTCAGGAAGAATTGGTCGATCAATAGTAACTGAAGGTGCATTAGTTGGACAAAGTGAAGTAACACTATTAGCAGTTATTCAGCAAATTGATCCCATTTATTTAAACCTGACCCAATCTAGTACTGAATTACTTCGATTACAACAAGCCATGAAACAAGGGCTTCTTAAAAATGCTTCCGAAGAAGGTTTGAAAGTTACCCTTATTATGGAGGATGGAACTCCTTACCCTCATTCAGGAAAATTACTTTTTTCAGACATTTCTGTGGATCCTTCTACAGGAGAAATTTCTATTAGAGCACTTTTCCCGAATCCTGAACGCATTCTTTTACCAGGCATGTATGTACGCGGACGTATGGAACAAGCCATCAACGAAAATGCTATTACAATACCCAAACAAGCTGTTCAACGTTCCACAGAAGGTTCTACAGTTTACATAATTAATAAAGATAATATTGCTGAAATACGAGGAGTAAAAACAGGTGCTTCTCATGGTGAAAAATGGGTAATACTTGAAGGTCTGAAAACTGGTGATAGAGTTGCTGTAGAAGGTATTCAAAAAATTAGACCAGGTAATCCAGTAAATCCCGTTCTTTGGGAAAAAGAAGTTGTGTTAACGTCAACAGAACACCACACAAAAAACATAGAAGAACCTAAGAAAGAAGCAATTATCAAGGAAGATGTAATAGCTTCCGATAATTCATCTACAGAAAAATCAAATCAAGAAATAACTTCCTCTGAAGTAAAAGAAGAAAAATCATTTAAAGAAATAAAAGTTGAAAAACAAGAACAAATCAACAATAAAGCTATCGTTGAAAGTAAAACCACTACCGAAAAACAGACAAGAGAAATATCAGAACTGCCAACCAAGTCTGAAAATACATCTTCTGTAACACCCCCTCTAATAAAACATCAAGAGGTACAAAAAACACCAGCAAAAAAAGAGGCTTCTACAGCAGAAAACACAACGAAGCCAACTACTAATATAGCAAAGCCAACTAAAGCTTTACGAAAAATTCCTGCTTCATCTGCTGATATAAAAAAGGAGTAAGGAGGAAAAATGGCAAGATTTTTTATTGACCGCCCTGTTTTTGCTTGGGTTATAGCCATTTTTATTATTCTTGCTGGTATTTTATCTATTTTAAATTTACCAATTGCTCAATATCCAAACGTTGCTCCACCACAAGTAACCGTTTCAACAACTTATCCAGGTGCAACAGCAAAAGTTTTAGAAGATAGTGTTACTCAGCTTATTGAAGAAGAAATGAATGGTGCTACCGGACTTATGTACATGGAATCAGAAAGTCAAAGTACCGGTGAAGCAAAAATTACTCTTTCTTTCACAAATGATACCAATGTTGAATTAGCTGCTGTTGACGTTCAAAACCGAATCAAACGCGTTGAATCTCGTCTCCCTACTGCAGTCTTACAACAAGGTGTCATTACAAATAAAGCTAGAAGTAATTATTTGGCAATGATTGCCGTTTACTCTACTGATGGTCGATTACAACAATATGAAGTCGGTGATTTTGTCGCTCGTAATATTGTTAATGACATTAAACGTATCCCAGGTGTTGGTGATGTCAATATATTTGGTTCAGAACGAGCCATGCGTATTTGGCTTGATCCAGTCAAATTAACTGGCTTCAATATTTCTCCTGAAGAAGTCAGCGAAGCGATCAGTCAACAAAACGCTGTTGTTACGTCTGGACAGATTGGTGGAAAACCAAATACTGGTAAAGAAGTCATCTATGCCAATATCACTGTAGATGGACAACTTCAAACACCTGAAGAATTTGAAAATATTATTTTGCGTGCAAATCCTGATGGATCAACTGTTCGTATTAAAGACATTGGACGAGTTGAGTTGGGTGCAAAACAATATGATACTTATGCAAACTTAGATGGAACGCCTATGAGTGGTTTCGGTATCATGCCAACCGCTGATGCCAATAGTATTGCTACGATGAACGCCATTCGGGATAAAATGGCTGAGCTATATGAGTATTTTCCTGATGGCGTAGAATACAGTATTCAAAATGACACCTCTAAATTCGTTAGAGTTTCTATCAAGGAAGTGGTTAAAACCCTATTTGAAGGGGTTTTTCTTGTCTTTATTGTTATGTACCTCTTCCTACAAAATTTCCGTTATACCATCATACCGACAATTGTCGTACCTATAGCATTGTTAGGTACTTTTGCCGTCATGAAAGCCATGGGCTTTTCTATCAACATGTTAACCATGTTTGGTATGGTTCTTGCTATTGGTATATTAATTGATGATGCAATTGTTGTCGTAGAAAACGTCGAACGTATTATGTCGGAAGAAGGTCTCTCTCCTAGAGATGCGACGTTCAAAGCCATGGGGCAAATTCAAGGCGCTATTATCGGTATTACTCTTGTTTTGATGGCTGTATTCGTGCCGATGGCTTTCTTTGGTGGTGCCGTTGGTAAAATTTACATGCAATTTTCTTTAGCAATGATTGCATCTATTGCATTTTCTGCATTTCTTGCTTTATCTCTAACGCCTGCTTTGTGTGCCACCATTCTTAAACCAGTTGAAGCGGGTCATCACGCTACGAATAAAGGTTTTCTTGGTTGGTTTAATCGTAAATTTCATAGCACAACACTGACATATGAAAAACAAGTCGCAAAAATGTTTGGACGAACTGGTCGTTACATGTTCATTTATTTTGCGATTTGTGTTTGTTGTGCTTGGATGTATTGGAAGTTACCGACATCATTCCTTCCAAATGAAGACCAAGGTTACCTTTATGTCAACATCCAATTACCTGGTGGAGCAACAGCATCCCGAACTGAAGAAGTTCTTCATGAAATTCAAGAACATTTCTTTACTGAACCTGGTATCGATCATTCTATTTTAGTTACTGGTTTTAGCTTTTCCGGTAAAGGACAAAATGGTGGTCTTGGTTTCATTACATTAAAAGATTGGGATGAACGCGATGCTGATAACTCAGCGCAATCTATTGTAAATAGAGCGTATGCACGTTTTTCACAAATTCGAGATGCAATTGTTTTCCCTATTAATCCGCCTCCAATTCGAGAGCTAGGTAATTCAACAGGATTTGCTTTCAGACTTCAAGATCGTGCTGGTTTAGGGAATGAAGCGTTAATTAACGCACGAAATCAACTGTTAGCTATGGCTGCGAAAAGTAAAGTATTAAAAAATGTTCGTGCGATGGCTATGGAAAATAGTGCACAACTTAAATTAAACATTGACCGAGAAAAAGCAAATGCATTAGGTGTTTCTTTTGCTGACATTAATGATGCTTTATCAGTCGCTTTTGGTTCCAATTATGTTAATGATTTTGAAAGTTTCGGAAGACAACAGCGAGTCGTTGTACAATTGGATGCCGAAAAACGAGCGAAACCAGAAGACATTAATAAACTTTTTGTAAAAAATAGCCAAGGTACAATGGTACCTTTTTCAGCATTTTCTAACAGTGAGTGGACACGTGGACCTGTTCAATTGATCCGATACAACGGTTACCCTGCTGTTCGAATTGAAGGTGAACCTGCTTTAGGTATGAGTACAGGTGAAGCCATGAAAGAAATGGAAGCTTTAGCAAGACAATTACCAAAAGGCTTTGGGTTTGAATGGACAGGCCAATCATTGGAAGAAAAAGTTTCAGGCAATCAAGCACCTATGTTATTTGCCCTATCACTTTTAGCAGTTTTCCTTTGTTTGGCTGCTCTTTATGAAAGTACAACCATCCCACTTTCTGTTATGTTAGTCGTTCCTCTTGGTGTTATTGGTGCGTTAGCTGGTGTCATGATAAGAGGTATGCCAAATGACGTTTATTTCAAGGTAGGATTGATTGCAACAATTGGTTTATCTGCAAAAAATGCTATTTTGATTGTTGAATTTGCGAAAGATCTGCAAGCACAAGGTAAAAGTTTGGTACGATCAACCTTAGAAGCCTGTCGTTTGCGTTTCCGCCCAATCATTATGACATCTATGGCCTTTATCTTAGGTGTTCTTCCGCTTGCAATTGCTAGAGGAGCAGGTTCTAATGCGCAACAAGCAATCGGAACAGGTGTTATGTGCGGCATGATTACTGCAACTGTACTAGCTGTGTATTTGGTACCAATTTTCTTTTTAGTTGTTCGCAGTATTTTCTCAGATAATGAACGTCAGCGAAAAATGTATGCAAGCAACTACACACAAGAAGGTTCCAAAGATGTTCGCGAGCGACCATGGGAGTTTACACCGGGGATAATGCAGGATTCAAAAGAAAACGACGAAAATAAAATGAGAGAGTGAGAATGAGAAAACTCAAAAAATGTGCACTTACTTTAACAGTATTAAGTTGCCTTGCCAGTTGTAGTTTAGCTCCCACTTACGAGCGTCCTGAAGCTCCCATAGAAAATGTCTGGCCAGGAGACATTCAAACTGAAAAAAATGCAATATCTGCGTCTGAAATTGGTTGGGCAGAATTCGTTAAAGATCCTCGTTTACAAGCATTAATTGCAGCAGCAATTGAAAATAATCGTGATTTACGTGTAGCGACATTACGCATAGAAGAAGCGAGAGCTCAATATAATATACAATGGTCTGAAAGATTACCTAATATCAATGTTGAAGCACAAGCTCAACGAAGCAAAATACCAGGAATCGTTGCAGGAAATCCCGACCCTCAAGTTTCAGGAAATTATCAAGTTGGACTTGGTTTAGCCGCTTTTGAACTTGATTTTTTTGGTCGTGTAAAAAGTCTTTCTGATGCTGCGCTATATCAATATTTTGCAACAGAAGAGGCGCAACGTAGTGCTCACATTACTTTAATATCAGAAGTATGTAAAAACTATCTGACAGAACGTGCTCTTGCCAAACAACGAGATTTAGCCCAACAATCTTACGAATCGTATAAAAGTACTTATGAATTAACAGAAAAACGATTTGAAGTTGGTGCTTCTTCTGCGCTAGATTTAAAACAATATGAAACACTCATGCATAATGCTCGGGTTTCAGTTGTAACTTTAGAACGACAACGAGCACAAAGTGAAAATGCTCTTACCGTACTCATCGGAGGAAAAAAAATCGACAATCTTCCACCAGAAAGTGACTTTTCTGATGGCGAAATTTTAATGGATATTCCTGCAGGACTTCCATCTGATTTATTAACAAATCGCCCTGATATCCGACAATACGAAAATCAATTAAGATCTGCTAATGCAAATATAGGTGCTGCTAGAGCAGCTTTCTTTCCAAGAATTACTTTAACTGCTTTTGGCGGAACAGCAAGTAACACATTGTCAGGTCTTTTTGACGCTGGATCTAGTGCTTGGACTTTTACACCTCAAATTCTGTTGCCTATATTTGATGCCGGTAGAAATATTGCGAATTTAGATTTAGCGGAAGTTCGTAAAAATATTGCTATTGCACAATATGAAAAAACAATACAAGTAGCTTTTAGGGAAGTTGCAGACGCTTTAATTGCAAGAGGTTTGTTTAATGAACAAGTTAAAGCTCAAGCTGATGTTCTAAATGCTGAAACAGAACGATTAAAATTATCTAAAGCTCGTTATGATAGTGGAATTGCAAGTTCATTAGATGTTTTAGATTCCGAACGTCAGCATTTTTCTGCTCAACAGGCATTAGTACAAGCTCGCTTAGACAGATTACTAAACACTGTAGATTTATACCGCTCTTTAGGTGGTGGTATCCAACAAGCAACTGTTCCTTCCGAAAAAGTTGAAAAAAACAATATACTTCCGCCTGCCACTGTTGAAAAAGAGCTTTCAAGCAAAAGCATAGAGACTGAAGGGAATGCAGAAAAAAAACCTATTAACGAAGAAAAACAGGAGAAATAAATAAGATTTTTTGTGCATTCTCATTTTTCAGACATAAAAAACTGTAATAATGATTCTATATGCACTATTTGCAACATTTTTTCTTTCTTTAAACATAATACTAGTAAATAACATATAATTTTAAGCAAATTCGAGGTATCATCTTAAGAGTTAAGCACAGTCATTTAACATCCTTTTCTTTCTATTTTTAGATGGAAAAATAAAGGTTTGGCTACATTTCTCTAAAGTTGTTTTATTTTCAATATTCAACTCTTTCCATTTCATTTACAAGAAACCATGGCTAATAACACTATTGATACTAGCGACGCTTCTTTTGAAGCTGATGTATTAAAATCTGACAAACCAGTTCTGGTTGACTTTTGGGCAGCTTGGTGTGGTCCATGTAAAATGGTTGCACCTATTCTTGATGACGTCGCTATGGAATATAGTGACAAAATTAAGGTTGCTAAAATGGATGTCGATAAAAACCAGGTCGTTGCATCTCAATTTGGCGTTAGAGGTATTCCAACCTTAATTCTTTTCAAAAATGGACAAATGATTGCTCAAAATGTTGGTGCTTTAACTAAAGGACAATTAAAACAATTTATCGATAAAAATCTGTAAATAACATCAGTCTCTTAAACAACTATTGTTATTCAGATTTATTTTAGCCATCTCAGGTACTTCACTAAAACTACACACCTGATTATATATACCATACTGGTAATTGGTTTTATATTAACTTAACAAGACTATGCACTTATCTGAATTAAAGTCTCTGCATGTTTCACAATTGATGGAAATGGCGAGTAGCCTTGATATTGACAACGCTGCTCGTATGCGCAAACAAGAGCTCATGTTTGCCATTATGAAAAAAAGAGCGAAAGCTGGTGAACAAGTTTATGGCGATGGCTCTTTGGAAGTTTTGCCTGATGGGTTTGGCTTTCTTCGCTCTCCAGATGCTAGTTACATGGCATCTACTGATGATATTTATATTTCTCCTTCTCAAATTCGTCGCTTTAATCTTCATACAGGTGACTCAATCGAGGGAGAAGTAAGGACACCAAAAGATGGTGAGCGTTATTTTGCTTTAGTTAAAGTCGATAAGGTAAATGGTGCTCCGCCAGAGGCATCAAAAAATAAAATTCTTTTTGAAAACCTAACACCATTACATCCGGATGAGCCTTTGCGTTTAGAAAGAAATATAAATGCAAATGAGAATATTACTGGACGAATCATTGATATGATTGCTCCAATTGGTAAAGGACAAAGAGGTCTTTTGGTTGCATCTCCTAAGTCTGGTAAAACAGTCATGCTTCAGCACTTAGCTCATGCTATCACCGATAATCATCCAGAAGTTACTCTGTTCGTTTTGCTAATTGATGAACGTCCAGAAGAAGTTACTGAAATGCAGCGTTCTGTTCGCGGTGAAGTAGTCGCATCTACTTTTGATGAGCCTGCAACACGTCACGTTCAAGTTGCCGAAATGGTGTTAGAAAAAGCGAAGAGATTAGTAGAGATGAAAAAAGATGTTGTCATCCTACTAGACTCTATCACTCGTTTAGCTCGTGCTTATAACACCGTTGCTCCTGCATCTGGAAAAGTACTTACCGGTGGTGTAGATGCTAATGCGTTACAACGACCAAAACGTTTCTTTGGTGCTGCTCGAAATATCGAAGAAGGCGGCTCTTTAACTATTATCGCAACAGCACTTGTAGAAACTGGTAGCCGTATGGATGACGTGATTTATGAGGAATTCAAAGGCACTGGTAACATGGAAGTACACTTAGAAAGAAGATTAGCTGAAAAAAGAGTGTATCCATCTATCAATCTTAATAAATCAGGTACTCGTCGCGAAGAATTACTAATTAAACCAGATATTCTTCAAAAAATATGGATTCTTAGAAAACTGCTTTACGATATGGATGAAGTAGAAGCAATGGAGTTTATTCTCGACAAATTGCGTTCAACAAAAAACAATGCAGATTTCTTTGATCTAATGAGACGCGGAGGATAACAAAACTCTTCTTTTTATTTATAAACACGATCATCTTTAAAGTTGATCGTGTTTTTTATTTTGACACTACAACCTGACTATTATCGTTCAATTAACTTTCACTTTATTAACAACGTTGCTCAACTATTGTATTTAAGGATGTTTTAAAATATTCAAAACAAATGAAAATCCATATTTCATCGAAATAATCTGGAGCAGGAAAATGAAAGATATTAAAGGTACCCGAACAGAAGAAAATCTTAGAAAAGCCTTCAGCATTGAAGCGCAAACTGCTATGCGTTACGAATATTTTGCAAACAGAGCAAATATAGAAGGTCACAATGATGTTGCGATGCTCTTTTCTTCTAGTGCGGCAGGCGAAAAAGGGCATGCATTGGGACACCTTGAATTCCTTCGAAGAGATCCAGTTTCAAATAATACGATAAATCGAACACGTCTTAACATTCAATCTGCCATTGCAAGTGAAACGATTGAATACCATGATATATATCCACGTATGGCAGAAATTGCTCGTGAGGAAGGATTTGAAGAAATTGCTATTTGGTTTGAAACCCTTGCTAAAGCGGAAAGATTCCACGCAAACCAATTCCAAAAAGCATTAAATACCTTAATGGATTAGAAAAAAAACTGCAAACAAGGTTAAACTTGTTTGCAGGTCTATCGTGCTTTATTCTGGTAAAAGAATACTGTGATTCTTACTAAACTGATAGTCTTTAAAAATATGTTCAGCTGAAGGTAACAAATATGTTCCGTCTTCCAAACGGCGTGTTGTTTCTTTCAAACGATACGTATTATGACCACATGTCCAAACATTGTAATTTCGCATGTGAGTACATAAACAAATTCTATCGTTAACTGCTATTTTATCCTTATCCTGACTAGCTGATGCAGCGCGTTCATAAGCATCAATGTAGTCACATTTACCATTTTCAAGCAAATATCCATACATTTCACAATTAGGACGAATTCCCTGATATAAAGCAGGAGTTTGCTTTAACATTCTCATAGGATATCCAGTAGGTGATTGCATATTGACTTCGATGTCATCTTCAGTTGCACTTAAATAAGCTTGCTTTGCAACTTCAGGCAATCCACATTCCCTTGAAATAGTAAAACGTGTCGCAACTTGTACAGCTGCAGCACCATTTTCTAAAAACTCAACAGCATCTGATCCAGTAAAGATTCCTCCCGCTGCAATAATAGGAATATCCAAATTTTCTCTTTGCAAATATGCTTTGACATCAGCAACGATTGTCTTCAAATCGTAATTAGCCCAATCCATACCAAAACCCAAATGCCCCCCTGCTAAAGGACCTTCAACGATGACATAATCAGGCAAACGATTGAGTTTAGCGTTTCGACGAATAAAAATTTGTAAGGCTCTTGCTGAAGAAACAACAATACCCATTTTCGCATCGCGAAAACGTGGATGCTCCTGTATCAAATGAAATGAATTTTGATTTAATCCTGCTGCTAATGTAATACCGTCAATTCCAGCATCTAACGCTGCTTCCATGCGTACTTTCATAGTTTCGCGAGAAGCATTCATGGTCAATTTTTCCATTAGGTTAATAAATAACAAACCATGACCTTTTTTAGCTTCCACAGCGCTTGACACATGTAAACGTGTCGCTTCAGCAATTGCTCCCAAATTAAAGCTGACTTGAGATTTATCTGTTTTATTGACACTTGCTATATTTGCACGCATTTTATCTCGCGTGAAATTCTTTCTAAAATGACGGTCAGCTGAATCCACCATCATCGCATCTGATAAATGCCCAATACCACCCAAACGCACCGCTTCCAAAGCTAATTGCGAAGTTGAAATATCTACGCCCATCCCACCAATTACAATAGGGACTATTTCATCGTTGCCAAGACGTAGACGAAAATCATCAACACATTTCATTGTATTCCTTGGTATATCGTTAACTAAATTTAACGATTATTGATAAAAATAAGTCGATTTTGTTTAATTGATTAAAATTAACCAATCTATTTATTCTGTAATAAAAGAAAACACCCGACTCTGCTTAAAATATCACAGCATATTATGTTATCAGATTATTTTCTAACAACCTAAAATCTAGTTTTTTTTAGTTGTCTTAATGTGACATTAGAACAGGAATTGTTGCTTCACCCAGTATTGTACGAGTTACTCCGCCTAACAAGAATTGTCTAAAGCGAGTACTACCATAACCTCCCATAACAAGCAAATCGTTTCCGCGTTCAGCTGCGATATCAAGCAAAGCTTCTCCAACATTTTTTACGTTTTTAGGTTGAAGAACATGAACTGTTACTCCATGACGAGCAAGATAAACTGCTAAATCTCTTACAGAAGCATCATCGTGCATGTCAGGCTCTGACTCCACATTAAACATGGCAACATCAACAACTTCTGCTTGTTTAAGAATTGGAATGGCATCAGTTACTGCTCGACGAACTTCTTTACTTGCATTCCATGAAATTAGAATATTTGACCCTACTGTTTCTTTTTGCCATTTAGGAGGAATCATCAGAGTTGGCCGACCTGCATGAATAAGAACACTCTCAGGAAAGTCACTTTGTACTGTCGATGATTTATCTTCGTAATCAGTTAAACCAATAACAACTAAATCGGCATAGCGTGCTTGTATACTTATACCGTAACTAGCTTCTTCATCAACAATACGCCCCTCATAGGCTAAAACACCTAAATTTTCAACCTCATGGTTAAAATCATTCACAAAACCTTGTGCTCGTTCAGTCAAAAATCTCAAATGAGCTGCTAAAGCAGGGTCTTTCTGATCAATATTAGCTTCACGAAATGATAACGTAGAAATACCAACCATTGCTGCACCAATCAGGTAAGCATCCTGAGATTTTGCTAAATTGGCAGCAATTCTAATGCGGTTGACCGCTTTTTCTTTCCTGTCTAGATGAACAAGGATCGTTTTATATGCCATGGACTCTCCCTTACTGCATTAAAGAACTACAGTTTGTCTAATTCAAAGGCTTTATGTAAAGCTCTAACTGCAAGCTCCATATATTTCTCATCAATCAATATGGAAATTTTGATTTCAGAAGTAGAAATCATCAAAATATTAATTCCCTCTTTATAGAGTGTCTCAAACATTTTCGAAGCTACGCCAACATGACTTCTCATTCCAACACCAATTGCTGAAACTTTAGAAACTCTATTATCCCCAACAATATCTTTAGCACCTACTTTTTCTTTAACTTGTGTATTCAGCACCTCCATAGCTTTATCATAGTCAGGACGAGGTACAGTAAATGTGAAATCAGTAATACCTGCAACTGATTGATTTTGGATAATCATATCCACTTCAATATTAGCTTCTGCAATCGCTCCTAAAATCTGAAAAGCAATACCTGGTCTATCTGGCACACCAATAACCATGATTTTGGCTTCATTACGACTACAAGCAATTCCTGAAATAACTGTTTGTTCCATCTCTGCATTTTCCTCAAATGTGATCAATGTACCTGAATTAGCCTCTTCCTCTAAAGGCATAAGTGGATCGGTTAATGATGAAAGTACGCGGGTAGGTACTTGATAATTACCAGAAAACTCAACTGATCGAGTTTGCAAAACCTTAGACCCTAACGAAGCCATTTCAAGCATTTCTTCAAAAGTTATATGCTTTAAACGTCTTGCTTCAGAAACAATACGAGGATCTGTAGTATAAACTCCATCAACATCTGTATAAATCAGGCATTCATCAGCTTTCATTGCAGCAGCTATTGCAACTGCAGAAGTATCAGAACCTCCTCTACCAAGAGTCGTTACATCACCTTTCTCATTGACACCTTGAAAACCGGCAATAATGACAATATTGCCTTGATCCAAAGCCTCTAACACCCGTTTTTCATCAATTGATTGAATACGTGCTTTAGTATGTGAAGCATCTGTTACGATCGGCACTTGCCATCCAGTAAAAGAAACGGCTTTTTTACCCAGCATCATTAATGCCATTGATAAAAGACCAATAGAAACCTGTTCACCTGTTGAAGTAATCACATCCAATTCACGCTGATCGGGCTGAGGCATAATTTCCTGAGCTAAAGCAATTAGACGATTCGTCTCACCCGACATAGCTGAAGGGACTACTATAATACGATGCCCTGCATCATGCCATTTTGCTACACGTTTAGCGACATTTTTGATTCGCTCTGTCGAACCCATCGAAGTGCCGCCATATTTATGAACTATCAATCCCATTTTTTCTACTAATTAAAAACAAATATAACCTGCATGAAACTTTACAATGTGAAAGCTAGATTAACAAGAAAAATATATTCAAACTTTAATCTGATTTCGCATCGTCCATCCATACCCACTCAATCAAAACACAATTTTTTCCCTCTTTAATACGCTCTGCTGCTGTTCCAATTCCTGCGACAAAAACTAGTTCTTTTCCTGCATACAATAAAGGTAACCTCTGTCTTTCCCATGCAGGAATACCTTTTTCTTGGTAATGTAATTTCAATAATCTTTTAGGCCTATCTGGACTTAGTTTAAGATTAACTTTTCCATAGTAACCTTGAAGAGAAAGAGACTGCGCTTTTAACCATTCAACATCAACACCTTTTTCTGTAGGTTTAAAATACAACTTTCCGCCCAATGATTCAAAAAATAAAAAAGATTCTCCTTGCCAAACAAATTGAATTGGAAAATCAAATGTAACAGGTTTCTTTTCATCTTTTTGAAAAAAAATATGCTGGCGATATCGGCGAATAATTGCCCCATCCAACTCTAATTTAACCTGTGCATCATCTCTAGCTTCAAATAATTGTTTTTTTGCTTCATTTAACCAACTAGTTGAAGGCATTTGCAATTTATTTTTATTTAACCAAAAGCGAAATAAATTATTGAAACGATCATCGCCCAATTCGAGCATTTTTATAAAATTCAGTTTATTTTCATCTCGACAGATTTCCCAATCATTTTCTGCAACCATATCCAGTAAACGTTTAGTAGACTGCATATGCTGAGTATTACGAATAATGTTTTTTTGAAATCCTGGAAAATAACGAGTTAAAACAGGAATAATCTCTCTACGAATAGCGTTTCTTGTGTATCGGATATCAAGATTGGAATCATCTTCTACCCATTTTAAATTATTCGCATAAGCCCAATCTTCTAATACTTGACGAGATATCGTTAAAAGAGGTCTCAACAAATGAAGTGTTGGCACCTTTGCCTCGGGTACTTCCCCTAAAATATTCATACCAGAAAGCCCGGCAACGCCAGTACCTCTTAGCAACTGCATCAAAATGGTCTCAATTTGATCATTTTCATGATGAGCTGTTAAAAGTAATTTCACTTTATTTTGCTGACACAAACTCGCTAATGCTTCATAACGTTTTTGTCTTGCTAAGGCTTCAATACTTTCTCCTGTATCAAAAGGCACTTTGACCTTTTGAGTTTGAAATTGAATTTTTAAATCCTTACAAGTTTGAAAACAATGTTCTTGCCATTCATCTGCTTTTGAATTTAGCCCATGATGTATATGAAAAGCATAGAGTTGAACAGATTTCTGCATTGCATAAGCATGTGCCAAATATAATAAAACTGTAGAATCTAATCCTCCAGAATAGGCAACCGCTATCGCTGTATTCAAAGGTTCTGACTGCGTAACATTAAAAACGCGTGCAGGAACAGATTCCAGCACGCGTTCAAATTGGGAAACTAATGACAATCCCTGAGTATGTTTCAATCCTTACTCCGAAGAGACTTTATCCTTAAATTCGCCATAATTTAGCCATTTTTTATGACGAGCTTCTAACAAATCTTCTGTAGACACATCTTTGAACTGACGTAATGCTTCAGCCAGTGCTTTTTTCAATAAGGTTGCCATTTGTTTGTGGTCACGATGTGCTCCACCCAAAGGCTCATTAACAATTTTGTCAATAAGGCCTATTCCTTTTAAACGCTGAGCTGTTAAACCCAGTGCTTCAGCAGCTTCATTTGCACGTTCAGCAGTTTTCCATAAAATAGAAGCGCAACCCTCAGGAGAAATAACAGAGTAAACCGAATATTGGAGCATTAATACTGTATCAGCCACAGCAATAGCCAATGCCCCTCCTGATCCCCCTTCTCCAATAATGGTCGTAATAACTGGCACTTTCAATTTTGCCATTTCATAAAGATTTCGACCAATTGCTTCGGATTGTCCTCGTTCTTCTGCATCAATACCAGGAAAAGCACCAGGAGTATCAACAAAGGTAAACACTGGCAAATTGAATTTCTCTGCCATTTGCATTAAACGCAACGCTTTTCGATATCCTTCCGGCTTAGGCATACCAAAATTACGGTAACTACGTTCTTTGGTATCACGTCCCTTTTGATGTCCGATTACAATGCAACCTTGACCATCAAATCTTGCTAAACCACCAACAATCGATGGATCATCGCCAAAATTACGATCCCCATGTAATTCATGAAAATCCGTAAAAATTTCCTTGATGTAATCTAACGTATATGGTCTTTGTGGATGCCGAGCAATCTGTGATACCTGCCAAGGTGTTAATTTACTGTATATATCCTTAGTCAATTGCTGACTTTTCTTAGTTAGCTTCGAGATTTCATCAGAAATATCTACTGCAGATTCATCCTGAACTGATCGCAAGTCCTCTATCTTTGAATCTAACTCAGCAATTGGCTGTTCAAAACTTAAAAAAGTGGTTTTACTCACAATAGCCCCTCTACAGTCCTATGCAACCTAACGGCACGTAAACATTTTTCTGCATACCGAACCATTTTGACTGTTTAAAAGATTCTATTTATAAAATGTTTCAGCATTGTAATTATTAATTGCCAGTCGGTCAAAACTCTTCTTAGTATTCAAGCTTATTTACGAAAGCTATTAACTGCAATTTTTAATTACATTATTTATTTTTTAAAAAGTGTTCTTTAAATACAACTCCAATATGTATTTATGCACGCCTCCACTCAGTAACGCCCCCTGGTCGATCTTCAAGAACAATTCCCTCTGCTAATAATTCGTCTCTAATTCTATCTGCTTCAGCAAAATTTTTAGCTTTCTTAGCCTCTGTTCTAGCTGCAATTCTTGCAATTATTTTTTCTTCATCAACATTTTCTCCGCCCTGCAAAAAGTCACGAGAATCTCTTTGAAGAATTCCAATTGTTCCGGCTAAAGCTCTTAATTGCTGGGCCAATTCAATTGATCCTGTACGATTTACTTCATTAGCCAACTCAAATAAAACGGCAACTGCTACTGGAGTATTAAAGTCTTCATTCATTGCTTCAGCAAATCGACGTGCATAACTGCTATTCCAGTCTACGGTCACACTTTCTGTTACAGGCACATCCTTTAATGCTGTATAGAGCCTCATTAAACCTGCCCTTGCATCATCTAAATGTGCATCAGAATAATTTAATGGGCTACGATAATGAGTACGTATCACAAAGAAGCGCAATACTTCAGCGTCATACTTCTCTAGAACTTCACGAATAGTAAAAAAGTTTCCAAGAGACTTTGACATTTTTTCATCATCGACACGCACAAATCCATTATGCATCCAATAATTTACGAATTGATGCCCACTTGCCCCCTCTGACTGAGCAATTTCATTTTCATGATGAGGGAATTGTAAATCTGCTCCACCACCATGAATATCAAAATGTTCACCTAAAAGTTTGGATGACATTGCTGAACATTCAATATGCCATCCAGGACGTCCTTGTCCCCATTTTGAATCCCATTTAGCTTCATCCGGTTCTCCTGCTTTTGCCGCTTTCCAAAGAACAAAGTCAAGTGGATCTCGTTTATCAGTATTAACATCAACACGCTCACCCGCTCTTAAATCATCTAAAGAACGGTTTGATAGTTTTCCATAACCATTAAAATCACGAACAGAATAATTAACATCCCCCTCAGCAGAAAGATAAGCTAATCCTTTTTGTTCCAATTTTTCAATAATCTCCAACATTTGTGGAACGAAATCCGTTGCTCTTGGTTCATGATCTGGCGGCAAAATACCAAGAGCATCGATATCCTCATGCATACAACGTGTAAAACGTGTTGTCAGCTCTAACATGGTTTCCTTGTTTTCAGCTGCTCTTGCAATAATTTTGTCGTCAATATCCGTAATATTACGAACATAAGTAACGTCATATCCAATTTCTTTTAACCATCTATAAACGATGTCAAACGCCAACATCATCCTTGCATGACCAATATGACAGAAGTCATAAACTGTCATTCCGCACACATACATGCGTACTTTGCCTGGTTCAATGGACTTAAAAGTTTCTATATTTCGTGTTAAAGAATTGTAAATTCGCAAATTGTTCATAGCGTTTGTCTCATGATATTCAAAACGACAAAAGGGGTTTATTTTATCGCTGCCAAGCATTGAAAAAGATATTAACTGTTATTTTATGTTCTTCCATTATAAGAAGCTACTCACTTCAAAACCGATAACTATCTTTAAGATCTAAAAATTTTCTGTCATTTATAACATAAATCAGGAATACAAAATGAATCTTAACGAAAAAGTTTAGTTATTTAGAATTCCGATAAAGCGTTTTATTAATAATTTCAAACTTTCTTAGAGTAAGAATTTGTTAGAATAATAAGATTAAGAAAATGATGTGCTTATGATATGCCATACATTTTTTTATTTTAGATAATTTCTTGGGTTTGCCCTGATATAAAACAGTCTGATTTTTCAAATCATTGCTCAAACAGGTGCATTGTTTATAACTATTTCAAACTATTCTTTACCAGCAAGGAAATATTATGGCAGTAATCCTCCATACAAATCATGGTGATATCAAAATTGAACTCAACCCTGAAAAAGCACCCAAAACTGTTGAAAATTTCCTGAACTATGTTCGTTCAGGCCACTATAACGGTACTATTTTTCATCGTGTCATCAATAATTTTATGATACAGGGTGGTGGTTTTGAACCAGGCATGAAACAAAAACCGACAAACGCTCCTGTTGAAAACGAAGCAGACAACGGCTTGCAAAATGTCATCTATTCCATTGCTATGGCAAGAACTCCAGATCCTCATTCTGCTACTGCTCAATTTTTCATTAACGTCAATAACAATCATTTCTTAGACTATCCTGGTCAAGATGGATGGGGCTATGCTGTTTTTGGCAAAGTTACAGAAGGACAAAGTGTTGTTGACAAAATCAAACTAGTAGCGACTGGACGTAGTGGCATGCATGCAGATGTTCCTAGAGAAGATGTCATTATTGAATCAGCAGAAGAAGTAGAATAAGGAAAGAAAATGCATACCGGCATAGAACAAACACCTGATAAAAGTCTTGCTCTTTTCATTTCAGACTTGCATTTAACTGAATCCGCACCAAAAACAACAGAAGCTTTTCTTCAGTTTTTAGCAAATGATGCTCGTAAAACAAAAAGCTTATATATTCTTGGCGATCTGTTTGAATACTGGGCAGGTGATGATGATATTGATACAGCCTACAACAAGACTATCATCAATGCTATTAAGGAGTTATCTAATGCCGGTACTACCGTTTTTTGGGTACCAGGAAATCGTGATTTTTTAACTGGTGATAAATTTGCCAAAGAAAGTATGGTCACCGTTCTTTCTGAATTACACACCATCGAAATAGCGAATAAAAAAATTGCTCTGGCACATGGTGATGCCCAATGTTTGGAAGATTTGGACTATATCAAATTCCGCACCATGGTTAGAGCACCTCAATGGCAGCAACAATTTCTCTCCTTGCCTTTAAACCAACGAAAACTCATGATTGAAAGTTTTCGAAAAGACAGTCAAAAAGAAAATGAATCAAAACCAGAATATATCTGGGATGTAACTTTATCGGCTGTCGAAGATGTATTTAACCAAACTGGCGCTTCTGTTTTTATTCATGGACATACCCACCAACCGAATGTACATCAACATGGAGAAAAACTACGTTATGTATTGTCTGATTGGGACTTGGATAAAAACACGAAAAAGGCTGGTTGGTTAGAAATCACAGCAAAGGGTGAATTTATTCAGCATTCAATTTCTTCATAAATTGAACAGTTGTGAAATAGTGTAAATGTAAACCGTATGAATACGGCGTTTCCTTTTATTCAATTTTCACAAGATTCATTTGTTGTTGCTCGCCAATTAATTGGCGTAACTTTTCTTGTCAATGGTGTAGGTGGAATCATTGTAGAAACGGAAGCTTATGATCAATTTGATCCAGCTTCCCATAGTTATAATGGTCCCACTCCTCGAAATATTGCCATGTTTGGTAATCCCGCTCATGTTTATGTCTATCGCTCGTATGGCATTCATTGGTGTGTAAATTTCACTTGTAGAGAAGCTAAATATGGTGCAGCGGTCTTGATTCGTGCTATCGAACCAACTCACGGAGTTGATATCATGAAAAAAAGAAGAAATACAGACGACATCCGTCTTTTATGTTCAGGTCCAGGAAGACTCTGTCAAGCATTGGGGATAACACAAGAATTTAATCAAAAATCCTTAAACTCATCTTTCTTTTCTTTTTTTCCTCCACAATATCCTGTTGATATACTTGAAGGACCCCGTATTGGCATTTCTAAAGCAGTAGACTTGCCATGGCGATTCGGATTAGCAAAATCCCCTTACTTGAGTCGCCCATTTAAAAAAATTTAGGTAAAAATTACATATGTAAAGAAAACTCAACCTTTGGTGTATTTTCATTACCTTTAATCTTGCTTGCATGAATAAAAATACGCTCTTCAGGTATTTCACCTTTTTCTAGCAACCAACCTTTAACGTTATTTGCTCTTCTATTGGCTAATTCAATAAACTCCCCTTCTTTTACTGGATAGTTTTCAATCAATAATTTCTCCATTTCAGCAACAGGCAAAGATTTTTGTAATCCAATAAAATTACGCGGTTTTTTAAAGTCCGCATCACTGTAAACTTCTTCTAAAAATTCTGTATATTCTTCATCATTTACTGTAATTTGATTTAAAGGTAAGTTCTTACCTTGATTACCCATCTCTTCTCTTTTCAACTCACGTATTTTTTGATTAATTGAATTCCTTGCTAATCCTTCCTTATCAGTTTCAGGGCTATAATAACCAGTTATATCAAGTTTCAACCCTGGTTTTGCTTTTAATGCCTTTACCAATATTGCTAACTTTTCTTCATTTTTATCAGTAATTTTGGTATTTCCTGGAGCAAATTCAATCCAGGAAAGCTCCTCTCCCCCACCAAAAGAAGTCAATAACGAAAACGGTGCCGTTATTGCTTTTTTAATTAAATTAACAATAAGACGGAAAACAATTCCTCCAACCGAAAACTCTGGATCATTAAGTGATCCAGATACGGGTAAATTAATATCGATAACACCATCACCATCTTTTAAAAGATTAACAGCTAGTTGAACCGGCAAATTAATTTCAGGTTTCGCATTACTTTGCTCACCAAAAGTAAGTTGATCTAATATAAGACGATTTTCTGCACTTAAATCGTTGTTTTCGACTTTATATTGAACATCAAAAGAAAGTTTGCCTTTTTCAATTCCATAACCAATATACTTGTTGGAATAAGAGCTGAATTGTGCCAACTCGATACCTTTAACTTGTCCGTGCAATTCCAATAATTGTGCCGGCTCAAAAGGATTCAAATGTCCTGTAATCGTTAAAGGAGCATGATTTACTCTTCCTTTTACATTAACATCAGCAATAGCTTGAGTTGATATCGGGGCTACCGTTCCATGAATCCTGTTAAGGTCGGCTGTATAATGTGGTTTAACAAAATTATCAGTAAAACGAACAACTCCATTTGTTAATTTAAATTTATCAATCTTAATCAAAGGGAGTGTTTTTTTATCCTGCTCTGTCGATTCAGTCCCAACCAACACAGTCTTGCTTTCCTCGACAATAACTTGTGGTTCAGCATTATTTTTTTCATTTACAAGCAAAACTTTTGTTTCAGCGATCGGACTTTCTATCGGTTTTGTATTTACTTCCGTTGAATTAGCAACTTGATCAGAAACATTTGCATCTGTTTGAATTTTTTCTTGCTCGTTAGAAACAACTCTTATATTTTCAGAAGTTGACTCAACAGTATTATTTTCTTTGGTTAATACATCAGGGTTTTCTTCTGTATCCGTTAAACTTTTTTTGCCCCCTGCCTCACTTCGCAAAATATTTTGTAAATTAAGGCGGCCATCCGAACTCAATATCAAACGAGCAAAAAAACTATCTAAATCGATACTTTTTGCCTTTAAAGCAAATGGAGCAAATTGCATATCCATTTGTTTTATTGCAAATGTCTTCCAACGTACAAAGGGATCTCCTTTTATCTGATCTGTTGTAAAAAGGTTATTAACACTAAAGTCGCCTCTGTATCCTCCTTGTACATCGCCCTGATTTGTCGAAGTTAGAACCAACTGACCACTAGTAGAAACATCTGCTTGACGCAGTGTTAAATTGACTTGTGTATCAATATATTGCTGCAAAGCAACAATACTGACTTGGTCCAAATTAATTGATAAATCCGTGGAAAAAGGAGCTAATCCTAATTGTCCATTTACTTTCAATGAACCTTTTTTATCAACATTAGCATGAAGGTTAACCGTACTAATTTGTCCTGGAACTGTAGAAATATTTTTTACCTGTGCTGTAAAACCAGTAATCTGCGCTCCAAGCGGATTTTTTATGTTTTTATTCTCAACATGAGCTGACCAACCGTTTATATCAATTGCACCAATACTCGTTTTAAAGTTAGACGGCTCTGACGTTGTGCTTTTTACCTGTTTTACAGGACGATAATGAGCTATCTTTTTCTCTATGGCCATTTCTAGAGCAGCGCTATTTGAAGCAATTTTGTTAATGCTTGCTAATTCCTGCCCCATATCAACTAGAACATCATCTACCGTAATATTAAAGTTATTTGTACTAATACTATAGGGCAGTTCTACCGCATAATCAGTGTAATTTAACCTTGCGTTTTTTACCTCAAATTGTTTGAGCGTTATTTTTAAAGGTTGACTTTTATCTTCTGTTTTTTTATCAGCCTTAGTATTGGATGAAACTTTTTCTTTTCCAGATGTTGACGATAAACTTGCTAAATTTAAAACTCCTTCTGGACTATTAACAGCATAAATTTCTGGGTCAATCAACTCAATTTTTGAAATATGATAATCGTTTGCAAAAATCGAGTTTTTATCTAAGTTAACCAGTAACTTACCTAAACCAAGCAAAGGTTTTTTTTCAAGATCAATAAGTTGCAACGAATCTATTTCAGCAGATCCACTTATATCCAAATCCGGCGACCTGTTTTCGTATTGAATAAAATGCAAATTTAAATCAACACTTAAATTACCTTTTGTTAAATAAAATGCTGGTTTATATGGCAGATATTCCATATAACGAGGTAACGCTATATTTTTTAAAGCCAGATTAAATACAGTTTCCTTATCATTTGCAAAAGGACGTGTCTTTCCAGACAACTCTAATTTCTTTCCATCAATTAATGCACTTATATAAGGCTCGATAAAAGTTTCTACTTGAGATGAGCGAGAGGAAATATATGGAAGGCGAATTTGAATGTCTTCTATGCGGTGCTGCATCTTCATAGGAAGATCATCAAAAATAATTTTTCCTCCTACAATTTGAATATTGTGTATTGAATATGATAACGGTTCTTTATCAGGATCGCTTGGCTGAGACGCCATATCAATAAAATCACTGATGTTATATGTGTTTTCTTTCGTACGAGAAAAATGAATATAAGGATTGATTAATTCTATTTCCCGAATAATAGGAGAAAAAGTAAAAACAGAAAACGTTGAAACATTGACATATAGCTCATCAAAAGAGGCAAAAACAGCATCACTATTTTGCTCACTTAGAGAAACACCATTTAAAGTGACCGATAGAGAAAATGGATTAAAACTAACATCCTGTATACTTAATTTTCTATGAAATTGCTCTGAAACAGCCTGCTCTGCCTTGTTCTTTATAAAATCAGGCAAGAAAATATATCCTGCAAAACCAGCAGAAAACAAAATAAAAAAAAGTACTGATATGCTGATGATTAATTTACGACGGTATTTAAATAAAAATCCTTTTATCTTTGCAATATCAATTTTTTTCATATAAAACCCCATCAAGATAAATACATGATACGGCGTAAATATTTATTTTATCTATTACTGCATTGAAAAATCTACTCTAGTAGCAGCTTCCCCATTCTCTCCTGTTTCACCAGCTTTACTAGCCAAAAGAAAAATTCGTGATTCTGCTATCTTTCCATTTTTAACAAACCAATCCTTAACGTATTCAGATCGGCGATAAGCAAGTGATAAAAACTCTTCATTAGTTACTACATAGTTCTCTTCTAACAATTTTTCCATTTCAGAAACCGATACCTTTTCCTGAATTCCAATCAAGTTTCGTGGCTTTTTAAAATTCTCTTCCGAATATATTTGTTCCAATAATATTGGATATTCGCTATCTTCTATTTTTACTTGTCCATATGTAATTTTCTCACCTTTTTCTTGAAGCATTTTAAGTTTAAGCATCTTGATTTTTCTTTGAATAGCTAACTTCGCCAACCCTGTTCGATCTGCAACCGGATCATAGCGTCCAGTAATATCCAATTTTAATGATGGTCGTTCAGTCAAAGCTTTTGCTAACACTTCCAATTTAGAAATTTCTTTTTGAGGAATAGAAAAACTACCTGGCTCAAAATCAATCCAAGCTAATTCTGCATTACTACCAAATTCAAGAGATAGAAAAGCAAATGGAGATAGAATCACTCTCTTTAAAGAGCTTAAAAAAACTTTGGCTAAAATTTCACCAATAGAAAAACTAGGATCTTCTAATGAGCCACCAATTGGTAAATTGATATCAATAACACCATTACCATCTTTTAAAAGCGAAACAGCTAACTCAACAGGTAAACTTGTTACAGCATCACCTGATGTTTTTTCTCCAAAAGTAAGTTGATCCAAAATAAGTCTATTTTTCGCAACTAACACACCATCATTAAGCTGGTATTCAACATCAAAAGAAAGCTTTCCTTTATCAATACCATAACCAATATATTTAGTCGTATAAGAACTGAATTGAGCTAGCTCCATTCCTCTTACTTGTGCTTTCACATCTAAAGTAAGATGCTCTTTAAGTGGGCTAATTGTTCCTGCCGCAACCAAAGGCGCTTTATTAACAAATCCTCTTATATCCAAATCCGCCACAGATTCAGGATTGGTAGAGAAACCGGTAATCGTTCCTTCCATATCAGAAATATTGGCAGTGTAATGTGGCTTAATAAAATTATCTGTAAAACGAACTCTTCCCTTTTTCAACTTTATTTTGTCAACAACAACCAACGGCAAGGTTGTTTCTGTTTCTATCGACTGTTTTTTTATTTCTTTTGTTGTGACATTACCTTTATCTTGATCCTCTTTTGCAACTTGAGACAATTCATCCAACTCTTCTTCTGACTCAGTCAAACTGACTTGTCCTCCAGCTTCGCTACGCAAAATATTTCTTAAATTCAATCGTCCATCTGAATTTAAAATCACACGTGTATAAAAATTATTAAATTCGGCTTCTTCTATTTTTATATTAAGAGGATTTAAATTTGCGTTTACATTCTTTAAATCTAATGTATCCCAACGAATAAACGGATCTTTATTAATCTGATCGACTGTATTTAATGGTCCTAAAATAATATCCCCTTTATATGCACCAGCGAATTCTCCCGATTCATTTTCTTTCAGTTCGAATTTTCCTACTGTAGAAAGGTTGGCACGTTCTATTGTTAAATTGACATAATCATCAATATACGGCTGCACACCAATAACGCTCACATCCTTTAAATTTAAATCCATATCGATATTTAAAGGAGAAAAAGAAACTCTCCCATCAAGTTTTAACGTACCTGATTGATTGACAAGAGCTTGTACTGACAATTTATTTGTCTTGCCAGGTATAGACGATAAATCTTGTCCTATGATTTTTAAATTACTGACTGAAGAGCCAATAGCTTTTTTTAAATTCGTGTTACGACCTTTTATTGCCCAATCAGTAATAGCTAATTTGCCAATATTTGTTGTATAAGAACTTCCAGACGGAAAGACAACTGGAGATGCGCTTTCTTTTACTTGTTTCGGTACAAATTTTTCATGTTTTTCAATTCGTCCCTTAACACGGACTTTATTTGAAGTTATCTCTGCAACATTAAAAAGACGATTCTTTGTATCAAGTTTTACGTTATCTAGAACAAAATTAATATTATCTACTCGTCCAGAAACAGGTATTCCTGCACGATCGGATATATTTTGATTTTTCACCTGAGCTAACCAGTCAGATACTGCTACTTTGCCAATGTTAAAAAGAAAACCATCTGCAGGTTGTTTTTTCTCAGCTTCAAGAATGCTTGTTAAAAGAGCCGCTCTAGCAACGGCACGTTTTCCATAATGAGTTGGTTTTTGATATGGAGTTAATTCTATGTTCACTACACCTTTTTTAGACGCAATCGTTCCAATAGAAACATTTTGATCATTTAGATTAACATCCACATTATCAACTGTTAAACCAAACTGAGATATCGTTGCTAAAAAAGGTATCTCGAAAGGATCATATCTGTTGCTATTATTCAATTTAGCGAACCAGTTTTTAATATTTACCTTGCCGATATGGATAGAAAATAGGGAATTGTTATCTTTTTCTTTAGTAACACTAACAGGAACTTTAGGAGGATGATTTTCCGTAAAGACATCAAAATTTCCCAAGGAAGACTCGACATTTTCTATAGAAATATTCTTTTTGCCTAAATCTATTACCGCATTATTTAAATTCAAATTGAGTTTGTTTGCATCAAACGAAATTGGAAAAGTCTCTGAACTATTTTTTTGACTCTCTTTTAATTGAATTGAATCATTATTAATCTTCACTTGTCCAAAGCGCAAAAGATAACTATCTTTTTCTTTTGATTCCTCAAAAGAAGCCTTTTGAACAATCACGTCTAGATTGTTTATTGCTAACGAAAGGTTATTAGCAGTTGATTGATCTTCATAATGTAATTGCGCTTTTTTGATTAAAAGTGCATTTAATGCAACAGCACCCTGTTCCTGTCGAGAAGTATTTGTATTGTCTGTTTGACTAGTTGACGTCTCATTATCTTTCTCAACTAACAAATTCAGAAAGTTTAAAACTCCATTTTTATCATTTACTGCATAAATTTTGGGTTTGATTAATTCGATTTTTTCAAGATTGTATTCTTGTTTATCTAATGCAAGCGTTCCTAAATGAACATCCATTTTTTCCAGATCTAATAGTGGACGACCAGACTGGGTCATAAAAATGGAACGAGCAGTAATCTGACCTCCAATATCAATACTCGTTGGTGCATTTTCCGGACGATGTATATGACATGACAAATGTAAATCTAACCAACCTCTTTTAAATTTATATGCTGGATTAAAAGGGACATAATTAAATATCCGAGTTAAATCAATGTTGTCCATATTGAGTTTTAAAACACGATCTCGGCTATTCCCCGTTGGTTCTTCTCGAACAATTTCTAATTTTTTTCCATTAATTAAAGCTTCGAATTTTGGTTCAACAAAACGTGTAATTCCTTTAATGGGACCTCTATACAGATAAGGCAAACCAATATTAAATTTACTAATAACGGTTTTAGTTCCTTTTTCCTTGTTTTCCAGATCTATTTGAGCATCTATAACCTGAAAGTTATAGATGCCAAACTTGCGTTTACGTATAGCCGCTCTTCTTTCTTCTGAATTTTTAGGACGATGTTCTTCTATTTGTGTATTTTTATCTTCGGATAATTTAGTTTCTTCTGTTGAGGAAAAAAGTGCATAAATATCATCGAAATTTCGCTCTTTTTCTGAAACACGAACAAGACGTACAAATGGTTTGACCAACTTAAATTCGGTAATAACCGGTGTCATTCGCAAAACAGAAAAAGGTGATACATCAACCATTAATTGGTCAAATGTCACAAAATTTTCTTTACTATTTGGTTCGGAAAGCTTAAATCCTTCAATGCTTGCTCTGAAAGTAAAAGGATTAAACTCTATTTCTTTGATAACCAAGTTGCGATGCAACTTTTCAACGGCCACACTTTCAGCTTTGGATTTTATATAGCTAGGTAGTATCCAAAAACCTAGCAAAGCGTACAACAAAAACAAACTGACAAAAAAGCATAAAAAAGATAATCCAATTCGTCTGGACATCTTTAATTGTTTGATATTAGAAGCTATTTTTTTCAGTTTTTTTTTCATTTTTATTTTTTGAGCAAAGAAAGCACATATTTCTTAAAGATAAATAGTTTTTAATACAATTTCACGAATTTTCTCAACATTAATACATATTTTTACAAGTTTCATTACCTCCCCGTCAATGAGCAAGTCCTTTTAGGTCAAATCTTTTTTTTCCATTTTTAATAAACAAATTCGACATGACCTTTGATAAAGCTCTGAACAGTACTGTTCATTGTGATGTCCAATACTTTCAGAAGAACCATCTCAATTTTTGATTTTTTTATTAACTGTAAAAAGGGAACCAGCATGCATACTATTTTTAATGCTATTCATCATCTTTTTACCGTCTCTCCAGAACTCGCTCTTTTTCTATCATTATGTCTAGGCTATCTTGTTGGAAAAATAAATATCGGCAAGTTTCAGTTAGGCGGTGTTGCAGGCTCACTTCTTATGGCTGTTTTAGTCAGTCAATTTGGTGTTCACGTAGATGATGTTGTAAAAAATATTCTTTTTGCCCTCTTCATTTTTGCTGTTGGCTATACCAGTGGTCCCATGTTTTTTAGATCACTCGGAAAACACAGTATCCGTGAAATCATACTTTCCGTTGTTCTTGCAGTATCAGGTCTTGCTACCGTAGTTATTTTAGCTCACGTATTTTCTCTTGATAAAGGTTTAGCTGCTGGCTTGGCTGCGGGAGGACTTACTCAATCTGCAATCATGGGTACTGCTGAATCAGCTATTAATAGCATGAACCTGAGTGCAGAAGTGACATCTCAACTAATTACAAATATTTCAGTTGGATATGGTGTGACTTATATATTTGGCTCATTTGGAACCATTATTATTTGCGTTAACGTACTTGAAAAATTTATGGGCAGAAGTATCCGAGATGATGCTCTTAAAGCTGAAGCAGAACATCACAGCAAAGGAATCATTCTTGGAGCGGGGGAACAGTTTGCTGCACCAGAATTTGTTGGTCGAATTTTTAAAGCAGGTTCTTACGCCGGAAAAAATGTAAGTGAATTTGAACAGTCGTTTGGTGTATATCCTGTCACAATCGAACGCATTTTAAGAAGTAATGCTCCCATTTCTGTTACTCCTCAAACAGTAATTGAAGCTGACGATGAACTTCTTTTAATCGGTCAACGATCAGCTATTTTAAAAGCCAAAGAAAAATTAGGAGAAGAACTTCCTGCTAATAACGATATACAAATTCCTGTTTTAACAAGAGAAGTTGTTTTAACAAATAGCAAATATCATGGAAAAACTTTAAGAGAAATACATGGACAAACTTCTCCGGAAATGCGTCATGGTCTTTACATTATTTCCATTTCACGAAACGGTTCCAACATTCCTATTAGTTTAGATACGAAAGTCGAGCATGGTGATGTTTTCTGTTTTTACGGAGTGGAACAGGATATTCGTAGAGCGGCTCAAGAACTTGGTTATTCAATTATTCCAAATGAAAAAACCGATATGGTTTTTATGAGCCTCGGTTTAATTGTCGGTCTATTAATTGGTCTTGTTGTTATTCATTTTGGAAGTATTCCTATCACGTTAGGAAGCGGAGGTGGCGCATTATTATCAGGACTGCTTTTCGGTTGGTTCCGCACCAAACATATGAATATTGGCTCACTTCCAGGAGCAGGCGCACAACTCCTCAAAGATCTTGGTCTCGCTGGATTCGTTGCTGTGGTGGGGCTTAACTATGGCATGCAAGCAGTACAAACCGTTAAAGAACATGGTCTTTCTATTTTCTTACTAGGCGTGTTGGTAACAGTCATTCCACTGATTATTACCATGTTAATTGGACGATATGTTCTGAAATACAAAAACGCAGCTATTTTTGCTGGCGCATTAAGTGGATCTCGTAGTGCAAACCCTGCATTCGGTGAAGTCCTTGCAAAAGCAGGAAATTCTGTTCCAACAACCCCTTTCGCCATTACATACGCCTTGGCAAATGTATTTCTTACCCTTCTTGGTCCACTTGTTGTTGCTCTGACCTAAAAAATTCAACTGAAAGGAATTAATCTATGAATACGATGGATCTAAAAAAATTATCTTCTTTGAGCCCTTTTGAATTAAAGAATTTTTTAATTGATACTGCAACGCAAAATAAAGCTCAAATCTTCCTTAATGCTGGGCGTGGAAATCCTAATTTCTTGGCAACAGAGCCTCGACATGGTTTTTTTCAATTAGGTCTTTTTGCGATGAAAGAATCTGAAAATTCCTTTTCCTTTATGTCACAAGGAATTGGAGGATTTCCTCAAAAAGATGGTCTAAAAAGCCGTTTTGATATCTTTACTAACGAACATAAAGGCACTCCTGGTATCTCATTCATTAGAAAATCGGTTTCTTACGTCAGAGATCATTTAGGGCTACCAGAAAATGAATTTATTTACGAAATGTGTGAAGGTATTCTTGGATGTATGTATCCGGTTCCTGATCGGATGCTTTCACTTTCAGAAAAAATAGTAGGTGAATATATCCGAAAAGAAATGATTGGAAATCACCCATGCCCAGGTCCGTTTGATATGTTCGCTGTAGAAGGCGGAACTGCTGCAATGTCTTATATCTTTTCCTCTTTAAAAGAAAATCATCTTCTAAACAAAGGGGACACAATTGCAATAGGTATGCCTATTTTTACTCCTTACATAGAAATTCCCGAGTTGAATGACTATAGTCTTTTAGAAATTGGCATTAATGCGCAACCAGAAAACCAATGGCAATATGGAAAAAAAGAACTAAATAAATTGCTTGATCCAAAAATCAAAGCCTTTTTCCTTGTTAATCCAAGTAATCCTCCATCTGTAAAAGTTTCCAACGAGGATTTAGCTTATTTAGCAGAAATTGTAAAAACACGACCCGATCTGATAATTCTTACAGATGATGTCTATGGCACATTTGCAGACAATTTCGTTTCTATTTTCGCCACATGTCCTAAAAACACCATTCTTGTTTACTCTTTCTCCAAATATTTTGGAGCAACAGGCTGGCGTCTTGGCGTAATCGTTACTCACCAAGACAATATTTTAGATAAAACAATTGCCAATCTACCTGAAGAAAGAAAAAAAGAACTGGATAATCGTTATAAATCCATTACAACCGATCCTCGAAAACTCAAATTCATTGATCGTCTAGTAGCTGATAGCAGAACAGTAGCACTCAATCATACTGCAGGACTAGCCACCCCTGCACAAGTACAAATGGTTTTATTTTCTCTTTTTGCACTGATGGATGAAAAAGACGAATATAAAAACGCAACAAAACGGTTAATACGTCACCGTTTAAACGCCTTGTATCGTAATCAAAAAATACGTCCTGTCTGTGATGAAAATACTGTAGCTTATTATCACTTACTTGATATGGAAATCCAGGGAACTCAACTTTATGGTCCAGAATTCGTCAACTGGCTTCTAAAAAAACTTCAACCCAACGAATTTCTTTTTAAACTTGCGGAACAATCCGGGGTTGTACTTCTTCCAGGCTCCGGCTTTGGAACAACACACCCGTCAGCGCGTGTTTCCTTAGCAAATCTAACTGAAGTTGAATATACCCGTATTGGTCATGCTGTCAGTACATTAATGGACGAATACTATCAACAGTATCAAAAAACACTGACCCAAACTGCACATTAATACTATTGAATAGATTTTTAGTGCAAAAACAAAAAAGGTCATATTGCAAAAACAATATGACCTTTTTAATGTCAAGAAAAAT
>JAZUNA010000052.1:0-5256 GCA_045603905.1 Oxalobacter sp.
CGTTTTACCAAAGCTTGATCAAGCCTTCCCCAATTCACACCAATACGCACTGCCTTTTGATTTCGACAAGCAGTTTCAAGCATTAATGCAAATTGACTATCCCGATTTTCGCCTATACCCACATTACCTGGATTAATGCGATATTTTGCAAGTGCTTGTGCACATTCAGGAAATTCCTGTAACAACACATGCCCATTAAAATGAAAATCTCCAATTAAAGGAACATCAATCCCAAGTGCATCAAGACGTTCATAAATAAGTGGTACAGCTTTAGCAGCCGCTGGAGTATTTACAGTCATTCGAACCAGTTCTGAGCCAGCCTCAACTAATTCAATAATTTGCTGGACAGTTTTTTCCACATCAGATGTATCGGTATTAGTCATTGATTGCACAACAATTGGCGCATCACCCCCAATATCAACTGAATTTGATTTTCCCGTAACTGTAACTGTATGTGTTTTTCTACGAGGAACCTCCCATAAAGGGATAGGACTTTCTTTTTGTTTCATGGCGCGCTATTTTAAACTGATTCTTGCTTCTGGACTCATTCTTGCTGTTCTTAACACAAGCGGTTGTTCGCGAAATTCAGCTTGAACATGAAGCGCTTTTTCTACAACAACGGTAACAGGCTCTTTGATTTCTATTTTTTCCACACTACCTGCCTGTCCTTCAAATTCACGCAACAAAGTACCATCTGCTTTTAAAAGTTGAATTTCTGAAGGACCATTAAAATATAAAACCAGATAATTTGGTTTCGCAGGCGGCATTTCCTGAGTTTTCTCTGGAGAAGATTGGGATAAATCTACTTTTTCTGTTTTCTCTTCTTTTTCTTCCGGTTTCGCATCTACTGTTTTTTCCGGAACTATTTCCTCAACTTTAACTGGCTCTGGTTTGACTGGTTCTGCAATCTCTTTTTTTTCAGCAACTACTTCAACTGGTTTTTCTTCTTTCTTTTTTACAAGTTCTGTTTTAGATTCAACTTTCTTAACCTCTGCGGCTATTTCTTTTTTCTTTTCTTCAGTCTTTGAACTGGAAGAAAACCACTTCATACTATATGCAGCATAAATTAACCCAAGCAATACAATGATCAGAATAATCCAAATAGTTTTTCCTTTTGTTTTTTTTCCAAAAGGTTGTCTGTTTTGTATAAATTCCTGAGAAGGTCTCGCTTTTCGAATAGGATCTAACTGTTTGGTTGTACTTTCATTTGAAAACATAGCAACAAGTGGTGTTGGATCCACTTGCAACATCTTGGCATAAGCACGAACAAATCCTCTTGAAATTGCAACACCATGAAGTCTTTCGTAATTATCTGCTTCAAGTTCACGAACTTGTTGTACCGTCATTTTAAGACTAGCTGCCACCTGTTCCAAGGTTATGCCTGCTGCCTCACGATAAGCAGCTAATTGAGCACCCGGTTTTAAAATCTTTTCTTCTTTTGGGGATGATTTAGAATCATCATCTTTTTCCCCACTATCTTTATTTTCCGTTTTTTCAACGTCTAATTCTGTCACATCAGGGGAATCATTTGAGTCTTTTTCTTCTGAGACAATCTCATCAGATGCAGAAACTTCATTTTCTTCTTTTTTTTCATCGTTAATCATAAAAACTCCCTTATGCAATTATCCCCTGCATAATTGAAAAATAGCTATCTATCAAAGTATTGTATTTTAAATTGTAATATATTCTTAAATACTTTATTTTTCCAGAAAATCATAGAATTATTGCAAATCTTCATCCGGTTCTGCAAAACAAACCTGCATTTGCATTAATCTTCTTTTAATATCTGTTCTATCTTTTACTTCTCCTGCCAATAAACCACATGCTGCATCAATATCATCACCCCGCGTTTTTCTAACTGTTGTCACGATACCTGCATCCATTAGAACTTTTGCAAAAGCTTGTACTCTTTCCGGTTTGGAACGTTTCAAACCCGACGCATCAAATGGATTAAATGGAATCAAATTAAACTTGCAAGAAACAGGCGTAGGACCTTTTTTTACTAACTCTACCAATTCTTTTGCATGACCATCCGAATCATTTACCCCATCTAACATGCAATACTCAAATGTAATGAAATCTCTCGGAGCATAATCTAAATAACGCTGACAAGCTGCCATTAATTCAGGTAAAGGATGCTTTTTATTCAACGGCACCAACTTGTTACGCAAAGCATCATTAGATGCATGTAATGACACAGCCAAAGCAACTGGGCAAACTTGTGCCAGTTTATCAATCATAGGAACAACACCGCTCGTTGATACCGTTACACGTCTACGAGAAAGTCCATATGCATTATCATCTAACATCAGTTTTAATGCACCAATGCTCGCATCAAAATTAAATAACGGCTCCCCCATTCCCATTAGAACAACATTGGAAATTTGTCGAGTCGGCTTTTCGTCTTGACTTTGTTTACGCAACGCAAACTCAGCCATCCAAAGTTGCCCAATAATTTCGCCTGTTGTCAAATTACGGCTAAACCCTTGCTTTCCTGTTGAACAGAACAAACAGTTAACTGTGCAGCCAGCTTGTGTCGATACACATAAGGTTCCACGATTATCCTCCGGAATAAATACAGTCTCAATAGCATTTCCTTGCCCCACATCCAACAACCATTTTCGCGTACCATCTGCTGATAAATGATCGGCTATAACGGAAGGAGCAACAATTTGAGCATGATTGGATAGCTTATGACGCAAAGACTTTGCCAGATCGGTCATCTGGTCGAAATCACTGACACCTGATTGATGAATCCAACGCTGCAATTGCCTTGCTCTGAATGGTTTTTCATTCAGGCTGGAACAATACTCAAGCAACTGTACCGGATTTAAATCAAGCAAATTGACCCGGTTGATATTCATAAAAGAAGAAAACTTGCCCGAAAAACCGGGCAAGTCACATATTTAGCGTGAGTAGGTTTGGGTTTCTGGAAAGAAGAAAGCAATCTCTTTCACTGCAGAAGTTGGACTATCTGATCCATGTACAGCATTTGCATCAATTGATTCTGCAAAATCAGCACGAATTGTACCTTTTGCTGCCTCTTTAGGATTGGTTGCACCCATCAGTTCACGATTTTTTGCAATAGCATTTTCACCTTCGAGAACCTGAACCATAACAGGACCAGACATCATGAACTCAACTAAATCCTTAAAGAATGGACGCTCACGGTGTTCAGCATAAAAACCTTCTGCTTCTGCACGTGATAATTTAATCATACGAGCAGCAATAACTTTAAGACCTGCATTTTCAAAACGGGAATAAATCTGGCCGATTACATTTTTTGCCACAGCATCAGGCTTAATAATCGACAAGGTACGTTCGATTGCCATGAAAGACTCCAATAAAAATTAATACGATCTACGTTTAAGATAGCCCTATATTTTACATGGAAAAATGTAAAATTCGTGAATATCTTTTCACCTTTATACTCTCATACGCATTTATTTTTGCGGCTTTAACGGAACAAAAAAGATCATGTCCTGACGCTGAACTAAGAAAACAACCGTCTTGTTTTTATCTAATGTCCCTACTATTTTCTGAAATTGCGATACATTTGTAATATCTACATCATTGATACGCAACAACACATCGCCTCGCCTTAATCCTGACATGGCACTAACCTGACTCAATCCAGTAATGTAAATTCCTCCTTTTGTCTGCAACTGATTTTTTTGTTTTTCAGGAATATCAGCAACAGCTATTCCCAACACACTTTCTGATGTTTTTTCCTGTTGTTTTTTGGATTCAGATTGTACAGATCGCTTTGTAACACCTTCATCTACTGCTTCAATAGTCACAGATACATCTTTTGCAATACCCTTTCTCCATATTGTTAAACGCACTTTACTTCCAGGAGATGTTTCACCAACCAATCTTGGTAATTCATTAATCTTCGTAATAGGATGTCCGTTAAAAGCCAAAATAACATCACCGGCCATGATACCTGCTTTTGCTGCACTGCCTTTCGCTTCTACTGCACTAACCTGTACTCCCTGTTTTTCTGGTAAATTTAATGCTTCAGCAACATCCTTTGAAATAGTAGCAATCTGAACACCAATTCGACCTCGTACAACTTTGCCTGAATTTTTCAATTGTTCCGAAACTGAAACTGCTTCATCAATAGGAATTGCAAAAGAAATCCCCATATACCCACCGGAACGACTGTAAATTTGAGAATTAATTCCGATTACCTCACCATTCATATTGATTAATGGACCTCCAGAATTTCCTGGATTAACAGCGACATCCGTTTGAATGAGTGGCAAATAATCTCCGGTTTCTCTTGCTTTTGCAGAAATAATACCGGCTGTAACTGTATTTTCTAATGCAAATGGAGAACCAATAGCAACAACCCATTCACCAACACGAATGTCTGCTGATTTTCCTAACTTTAAGTAAGGTAAATTCTGTCCATTAATTTTTAATAACGCGATATCCGTTCTCCGATCAGAACCAATAATTTTTGCGGAAAATTCTCGATTATCTGTAAGACGCACATATACTTCACTTGCATTATCAACCACATGGGCATTCGTTAAAATATAACCATCAGATGACGTCAAGAAACCTGATCCCATTCCTCTCCTAACTTCAGGGGCGGGTTGAGTACGTTTTCCCGATCCTTGTTGTGGCACCCCAAAAAAACGAAAAAGATATTCCTGTAATTGACGTTCTGCCTCATTGGTATATTCACCTTGCAGTTGCCTTTTTTCGATAGTACGAATATTCACAACAGCAGGTCCCGTTTTTTCTACAAGCTTTGTTAAATCCGGCAACCCATTTACAAGCCCTGCTGACGCAGCTTGTGCGTATTTTTGAGGGAAAACCATTAATAACAAACTAGCAAAGCAAATCGAAAGAAAAGTGGATATAGGCACTCTTAAAAAATATTCTTTTTTCATACAAATCACGAGACAAATAAACAATCATTCCTGTTAAAGCAATTTCTAATACCTAAAACAAAGATATCGAAACAGTTATAAATCAAAGATTCTATCTTGAGCAAGTTCCTATAAAGATTTTTTGTTACAGGATGTTAGAAATGCAAATTTCATTCTTCACCCAATAAAATATACCTTGTTTAATTTTCAAAAACAAAACTTGCAAAAACAAAAAAATCTACTCTATTTACATCAAAATACACTTTCTACTACGTAAATGTCGTTATTTTTATCTTACTCAGAACATAATTAATTGAGATTTTTCCATCAAGTCGAAGTTTTATATCTATATAAAAATTTTTTTCCTTTTTTC
>JAZUNA010000053.1:0-12104 GCA_045603905.1 Oxalobacter sp.
TTAGCGGGAGAGGTATGATTTCTAAATTAGAACTTTTTATCTAAATTTTTTCAATACTTCAATATTTAAGAAAAAACAAAGATTTTTCTTAAAACCAAAAAAAATCTTTGTTTATAAATCTAGCATCCAAGCAATTACATCATATTAAATAATGACATACCATTCATGGTCATAAAGGTTTGCTGAGCAGCTTGTAAAGTCATCTGCTCCATATACATCTTGGAAATTGCTTCATAATAATCTAGATCTTCTAATTCAGAAATTGCTTCTGTATATTGCAAATCCTTGGTTTCTCCTGAAGTTTCCAAATTCTCCAGTTCTTTTAATCGCGTACCTGCTGAACTGCGAGCTGTTAAAATCTGATCCAATGAAGAAGCAAAATTATCCATTAAAGCAGAAAGTCCCAAAGATAAATTCGTACTTCCCGTATTTTCGCTTAAATTAGTATTTTCTAATAAATCAATTGCTTCATTAATATAAGCAAAAATATCGGTTCGAATAGGTTCTCCCGGTGTGATGGTAACGGTATCCCCGTCAGAGACTTCTCCACTAATAGAAAACTTAACCCCATCCACTTCAATTTCCATCGTGTTCTTATCATCACTGGTATAGGGATAGCTAACAGCCGGATCAGCTGGATCAATCACATTACCATCAGCGTCAATCTGTTGAGCTGCTTGTCCTGCTTGAGACCTCCACAATGTGTAAGAAGAAACCGGAGAATCTCCTTCAAAACGCACTTCATATGTGTAATCGTTTAACTGAGTCTCATCTGTCACAGATACATTGACCAAAAGATCGTTTCGGGTTGCATCAATTTTCGATGCGGTCATTCCTTTGATGCCCATAAAAATAGAGCGTCCGGAGTCAGTTGATGCCATGTAACGCGCCGCATCAACCTGAATCATCATTTGACCGTCATCACCTTGATAACTTACTTGACCAGTTACTGACATCGAAAATGGTTCAGTCGCAACTTGATACCCAGAAAAAATATAGTTGCCATAAGCATCACGTGTATTCGCATACCCAACCATTTCATCTCTGATGGAACGAATTTCTTCTGCAATTACACGTAATTGTTCTTCACCATGAACACCATCTCCGGCATATACTATCAATGTCTGAATATCTTGCAGGCGAGTCCCAAAACTGTTTAAAGTGGATTCTTGTAAAGTTAAACTGTCTTCAGCATTACCACGATTACTAGCAAACTGCGTATTCATGGACTGACCTTGTTTTAAATCCAATGCTCTAGCTGCTGCTACGGGATCATCTGACGGAGTGAGTATTCGCTTACCTGAACTTACATGTTCTATAGTCTTACTTAGTTGAGCTTGTAATGTAGACAGACGTTTCGAAGACTGCCCATACATCATATGATTACTAATACGTGAAAACGAAGTCATAATCTTACTCCACTAAGAAACTCTAATTAAAAACAGCCAGAATCGTATCAAACAGCTCGTTTGCCGTTTGAATGACTTTTGAAGCGGCATTGTAATATTGCTGATAACGCATCAGGTTAATCGCTTCTTCATCCAAGTTGACACCGGACTCACTTTGTTGTTCTTCATAAATCTCATTTAAGAGATTCGCTGTAGAAGTACTGGTTACTTCCAACTCCTGAGTTTTGGCACCGATTCTATTAACCAGTTGTGAATAAGCCCCCTGATAACTGGTCGTTCCATTTAACATGGTTTTGGCATCCTGCAAAGCAGCTAATGCCAACATATTACGGTTGTCACCCGTTCCATTTATATTCGGTTCGATATAGAAAGTATCCCCTTCTGCAGGGTCACCTGTAATCGTAAATGAAAAATCCCCGAAGTCATATTTTGCGCCTTCTTCATAAGGAACATCATCTCCCGGCGCATATAATACAGGAGCTCCACCATCAGCCGGATGGTACCAAACATTAGCTGTGGTACTGAAAGTTCCATTCGCCTGGAAAGTCAGTGTACCTGACGTTGCAAAATTAGGACCTGTTACATCACCCAAGGAAATTTTTCCAGACCCTAAATTATTTTCACCTTTTCCGGTTTGAACAGGGGAAGCTGCTGCAATCTTATTCGAATCATTAATCAATAAAGTCAAACTTTCAGCAACATCATTTAATGGCTTCAATGTCAATGAATCGCCTGCTGTCAAACCATCAGAAGAAAAACGAACGCCATCGATAACATTCGCATCTGAATCTACTGTCAAATCTAATCCGTCAAAAACGGCTCCATCAGATTGTCGCGTAATCCGGTAACTTGTCCCATCATATTCAACCAAATAATTGCTGGCAACCAGATCTTTTACATTTTCGATCTTGGCAGAAACAGATGCAGTTGAAGACGCATTAGCAACTGAAGTCTCCGTTGCATAACTAAAGAAATCCGTTCCCATCTCGCCATTTAAATCCATGCCGAGTTTATGCTGAGTATTAAAGTCTGAAGCCAAATTAATTGCAATTAAGCCCAGTTGATTTAATACGGGATCAATTTCATTGTCACGATATTCGATAAACCCTTGGAGATTTCCACCTTTTAAAAGCTTGTCAGACAAAGCAATTTTTTCATTGTTATAAACATAACCAATTTCTATCTTGTCTGGATCATTCAAGGATTTTTCAGCATACATGGAAAAAGACTGGTTATTGATAACAAGCGGTTGACCTGTACCAATATAGATATCCAGATTGTTTCCATTTTCAACGACCCGAACACCAATTTCCTGTGCCAGCTGAGAAATCAGAAGATCTCTTTGATCCAGTAAATCATTAGGAGCCAGATCCGTCTGAGCGGGTTGTGCTCGACAAATTTGTTCATTTAACTTAGCAATCTCTGTTGCATAGGTATTAATCAGCTCAACGCTATTGATCATCTGAGCATTAATCAAATCCCTTTGTTCATTAACTTGTGCAGAAAGGTTGTTGTAACGCTCAACTAAAACTCTGGATTCGGCTAACATCGCTTCGCGAGTAGCTGCAGAAGTAGGTGTGGAAGCAACTTCCTGTACGGAACTAAAAAAGTCTTGTAAAGCCGGTGAAACTCCCGCTGTCTCATCTGTGACCATATTATCAATCTTTTGAATCTGATTGTAATAAGTATTTAAATGACTGGACTCGGACTGTGTTTCAACATACTGTTTAGCAACAAATTCATTATATACACGACGAACATCGTCAATTTGCGTGCCATTTCCAACGTAGCCAAAGCCATATCTTTGACCATGTAAATTCGATTTCAATACAACTTGGCGGTTATAGCCCGGTGTATCTGCATTTGAAATATTGTGACTGGTTACATTAATCGCATAATTTGCTGATAACAGCGCACTTTTTCCTATACTGTAGATATTTCCCATAGTTAGTTCTCCACATCTCTACAGATTGATTACGGCTATTTATTCAATAACTTGAGGAAATTCATACAATATTGAACGAATCAACCTATTTAACCTTGCATTACCCGATTAATCACACTGACCAATTTGGATCCATATTCCGGATCAGTTGCATATCCAGCACGCTGTAAGCCATATGCAAAAGTAACCGGGTCTTTTGCATACATGACATGCTGATATCTTGGGTTCTCACTTAAAAAATGAGCATAATCTTTGAAAGATTCCGCATACGAATCATAAGCACGGAATTTTTCCACTTTCTTGATCATTTTGCCATTTTCAAATTCGGATGTAAGTGTATCAACAGTTTTTCCTGCCCAGTTATTCGCTTTGATCCCAAAGAGATTATAACTAGGTGAACCATCCGAATTTCTCATTTGTTTTTGTCCCCAACCTGTCTCAAGTGCGGCTTGCGCTATCATAAAAGCGGCTGGAATACCTGTTGTTTTACTCGCTTCCTGTGCATAAGGCATCATCTGTTTGGCAAATGCTTTCACATGATCAGAATTGGAACTGGTTTTCTCAGTTGACCCAACCTTTGAAGACATGATTCCTTTTAATTTGCCAACAATACCTGTTTCGTCTATTTTGGAATCTAAGCGGAAAGGTGCATATTGTTCATGAAGAAATGCATTTGCTTTAGCCTTTGCCGATTGCGTAGACATAGCTCGATACGCATCAACAGAAGCGGAAATTTGACGTTTACTTAAATAAGGCTCGGTTTCTTCAGCATCCAGTTGTCCTGTTGCAACCATTTGACGAAGCATTTGATCGGCAAAACCCAAACCTTGCTTGGCAACTTGTTGGCTAATCTCCTCATCTAAAAGCTGAGTATACAATTTGGTCTGTTGGGAATTGAATATGCCATCCTGCGGCAAAGATTGACGCATACTTTTCAAGATGAGTGAAATAAAAAGCGCCTCAAATTGCTCTGCTGCCGCTTTCATAGCAGCAGGAGAATTTCCGTTTTTATGCGTCTCCGCTTTAATAGAATGCAAATTACGGCTATCGATGATCTGTGTTGCCGAAGCCGTAATATGATCTGTTATTCCCTTCATCCTATCTGTGTCCTTTATTTGAAGTCTGATTAAATGACTTCTAATTCCGCACGTAATGAACCTGACGCTTTCATCGCCTGCAATATAGCCAACATATCTTGCGGTGTTGCTCCTACTGCATTTAAAGCTTTTACGACATCTGCCAATGTGGCAGATCTATCCAAAAGAACCACTTCTCCTTCTTCTTTCTTGATTTCTATCTGAGCGTTTTGAACTGTCGTTGTCTGTCCCTGTGAAAAAGGTCCTGGTTGACTTGCTGTATTATCGGCATTTACTGTTACAGAAAGATTGCCATGTGAAATTGCACAAGTATCCAATGTCACTCGCTGATTCATAACAACAGAACCTGTTCTCGCATTTAAAATCACTTTTGCAGGTTGATCTGCCGGTCTGACATTAAGATTTTCCAACTCACCAATAAATGCGACCCGTGCATCTGGACTTTGTGGTGCTCTAACCTTGATAACACGACCGTTTACAGCTGATGCTGTTGTCATTCCAAAACGCGAATTGATTGCTGTGACAACACGACTTGCAGTTGAAAAACTAGTATCCGTTAACTCAAGCGTAATAGTGTCACCCGCATGAAGATTGGTTGGCACTTCCCGTTCGATCGTTGCACCATTAGAAATACGTCCCGCAGCTAAATGATTGACTTTGGCACTACTTCCACCAGCAGATGCGCCTGCTCCACCAATCACCAAATTACCTTGTGCCATACCATAAATATTACCATCGGCACCTTTTAATGGCGTCATTAAAAGGGTTCCCCCTCTTAAACTTTTAGCATTACCTATCGAAGAAACAACCACATCAACCATCTGACCTGGTTGTGCAAAAGGTGGCAATGTTGCCGTTACCATAACTGCAGCGACATTTTTAAGTTGCAGACTGGAACTATTAAACGGCATCTGCACGCCCATTTGCTGCAACATATTAATGACACTTTGAACTGTAAAAGGGGTTTGCGTCGTTTGATCACCGCTACCATCCAAACCCACTACCAAACCATAACCAAACAATTGGTTATTACGAACCCCCTGAATTGTTGCCAAATCACGAATGCGTTCCGCGTGCGATGACATGGAGAAAAAAAGCCCGGATATCAGCAACAAAGTACTCAAAATCCTGACTGTAATGGTTTTAGCAGATAATGACATAATGCCTCCAGTCCAAAAGCAAACGCACTTTCCTTAAAACGGCAAAACCGACAAGAAGAAGCGAGAAATCTTACTAACCACTTCTGCTGCATCCAAACGGGTGTTGGTACGATACTCTATCCGAGCATCAGCCACCTTCGTTGATAACACCTGATTGCCAACAGTTACATCTTTCGGATCGACAACACCGGAAAAACGAATAAACTCAGAACCATTATCCATCGCAATTTGCTTTTCACCGCTAACAATCAAGTTACCATTGGGAGCAACATCAATGACCGTAACCGCAATGGTTCCGTTAAATATATTGTTGGCACTTTTTGCAGTAGCCTCATCATATTCACGTGAACCTTCTGCGCTGGCAGCTAAACGTTTGAAATCCTTATCAAAAAAGGTTGGCGCCGAATAACTCGCATAATTGGAGCGTTCTCCCGTATCGTTTCCTGCTTTTGTTGCCCTATTACTTTCCGTAATGACAATAGTTAAGTTATCGCCAACTAAGCGAGCCTTATGATCCTCAAAAATCGGTCTAAACGCGTTTTGCTGATAAATCGCTCCATTGGAAACTGTTGTCGGTTGCGGATAATCAAGATGCATTCCGGGCTTTTGATGCGTAATGGTGTCAGGTGTCACTGCACAACCACCTAACAATAATCCTAACAACGCAAAACCTGTCAGTTTTATCTTCATCACCAGCTCCCGTTTCTTTTTAAAGACTCATATTAAAGCTGCGTTAATCTTCCTAACATCTGATCAGAAGTTGAAACGGCCTTACTGTTAATCTCAAATGCACGTTGAGCAATAATCATATTAACCAATTCTTCTGCCATATTGACATTAGATGTTTCAACGTACTTGTGCAAAAGCGTACCAGACCCATTCAAACCAGGTGTATTAACGTTAGGCGCACCAGATGCATTGGTTTCGACATACAGGTTTTCACTAATTGATTCTAAACCAGCCGGATTAATGAACGTTGCTAACTGAATATCTCCGACTTGAGTTGTCTGAGTTGAACCTGCTGTTGTAACAGATACAACACCGTCACGCGCAATCGTAATAGATGTTGCATCTACAGGAATCACAATTGTCGGCTGAATGGTATAGCCACTCATAGTAACCAATTGGCCCTGATCATCTTTCATAAAAGAACCATCGCGCGTATAAGCGGTTGTTCCATCCGGCATTAAAACCTGGAAAAAGCCTTTACCACGAATTGCCACATCCAATTCATTCTCAGTCAATTGCACATTTCCTTGAGTATGAATCCGCTCAGTTGCAACCGGACGAACACCGGTACCGATTTGCAAACCGGTTGGCAAATATGTTTGTTGTGATGATTGCGCGCCTGGCTGACGAAGATTTTGATAAACTAAATCTTCAAAAATCGGACGTGAGCGTTTAAAGCCATTTGTACTGATATTGGCCAGATTATTTGAAATCACATCTAGGTTTGTCTGTTGCGCATCCAAGCCTGTTTTGGCTATCCACAATGATCGCATCATGATAAAACCCCTTTCAAAAACAATTAATTACTTATAACTTCTTTTAAATTTCTACTTTTTTAACCATTTAACGTCAAAATACCAATTGCCCGACTCGCATTTTCATCAGCATGTTGAATCACATTCATTTGCAATTCAAACTGACGAGACAAATTAATAATATTGACTAATGTTTCTGCCGCATTCACGTTACTTGCTTCTAATGCGCCACTAATGACCTTAACACCCGGATCAAAAGCAGGAACTGAGCCATCTTTTGTTCTAAAAAAGCCATCCGCACCGCGTACCAGCAATTCCTCATCTGGATTAACAAGCCTTAATTGACCAATCATCATGACGGTTCTTGGCGTCGTTGTATCATCCAAGGAGGATATAGTTCCATCCGCTTCAATTGTGTAAGGCAAATCCGTTGGCAACACAACAGGACCTTGCAAACTCATCACGTTATAACCTTCCCGAGTTTGCAACATACCTTCCGGCGTAATGACCAGACTACCATTACGGGTATAGCCTTCCGTTCCATCAGGCATTTGAACCGTTAGCCAACCTTTATTTAATAAAGCAACATCCAAAACTCGCCCGGTATGCTGAATTGCCCCCATTTGAAAATCGGTTGCCACTTCAGAATCCACCACAAAATCCCGTGTTGGTGAGCCCTCACTTATTACAGGAACCGCACTAAATGTATCTATCTGGGAACGAAAACCCGTTGTCGAAACATTAGCCAGATTATGTGACGTCGTTGCCTGCTGATTCATCGTATGAATCGCACCTGTCATAGCGATATATAGCAATCGATCCATATCAGCGCCCCATTAAAAAATACGATTCATCATTACCTGATATTAATCAGTGTCTGCATAATCTGATCTTGTGTAGAGATCGTCTCCGCATTAGCCTGATAAACACGCTGTGCAATGATCATGTCAACCAATTGTTCTGTTAAATCCGTATTGGATTCTTCAACAGCATAAGATTGCACGGTACCCAATAAACCTGTTAATGGTGTTCCGGTAATAGGCGCTCCTGACTCCATGGTTTCAACCCATTCATTGTCACCAATAGGCGCTAAACCATTTAAATTTCTAAAAGTGGTTAAAACAATTTGACCAAGTTGTTTTGTTCTACCGTTAGTATATTGCCCCAGGATATAGCCATAGTCATCCACAGAAAAACTTTGCAGACGACCTGCAGTAAAGCCATCCTGCTGATTATCCGTAATACCAAAGTTTGCACCAAATTGCGTCGTACCCGTGTAATCAATCTCCAGCGTTATATCTGCTGCGCCGTTAATGCCTGGAATTTTTAATCCATTCAATACAACATCACCAACGGATTTACCAAACTCATCAAAAGTCAATGTACCCAAAGGCGCTTCGGTCCAAGAACCATCAGGTAATTCAATTGCAACAGGAGGAATACTTGTATTGACCACATTTCCATCAACATAAGCATATACAGCCCATGTAGCAGGTTTAACATCAATTGCAGATGTCTTTACATAAAACGTTTGCAAAACATGCATGTTACCCAAACTGTCATACACATCAATGGCTGTTGCCTGGTTATAGGTCAATGGATTATTTGGATCAAAAGGAGTTAATGTTGGCAATTCTTCTCTTGCATCCAGATTCATCACCATGGTTACTTTGGAAGTTACCTTAGGCTCAGCATCTTCATGCTTAATCTGCAGTTCAACCGGTACACCAACAGCAATCATGTCATTTTCGCCAACCGGATAACCCGTCAAACGATGACCTGCTGCATTAACCAAATACCCTTCAGGTGTTAATTCCAATTGACCATTACGGGAGTAAACAATAGCGCCATTGTCACTGAATCTGAAAAGACCTGTTCCATTAATCGCCACATCCAGTGAGTTATTGGTTACCTCAATATTGCCCTGTGTAAAGCATTGCTGTACCCGCGTTACCATCGCACCAATACCAACCTGATTTGCTGCTGCCGAATACATTGATTGCGAATAAATATCAGCAAATTGCGCAGTAGACGCTTTAAAACCAACGGTACTAGCGTTCGCAATATTATTCCCAATGACATCTAGTGATGTTGAAGAGGCTTTCAAACCACTTAAACCCTGAGAAAAACCCATTGTAATCTCCTAAAAAACTACCTTCTTTTTATTGGACAATCACTTCAACAATAAAAAGATTAAAGAATCTGACGAATATCTGATAATGAAATCGAACCCACCGATGAAGCGTTTAACTTAACGCTGTTATCTGTTCCGCGAGTAACACTTAATACTTCTCCAAATGCCAGCGGATTAGCCGTTATGGATTGACCACTGCCTGTTGCTGTCACCGTAAAGGTATAGTTACCGGCAGGTGCTGTTCCACCATTATCCGTAGAACCATCCCAAGCAACTGGTATCACACCTGCATCAGAAGCACCTAAATCCAATGTTTTAACCAATGCGCCACTGCTGTTGTAAATTTGGACCATGACATTAGAAGCACTGGATTGCAAATCAACGCCCAAGACACCCATGGATGCTCCTGCAACGGTTTCACCCGTTTTTTCATCCACATAATCAGCTGCTTTTGACAAGGAAACTGTATTGCCATTAACCAAAACACCATGTCCTATCATGGATGCTGCTTCCAATGTCTGGTTGGAAGCTAAACTTGCCATCAATGAATCCAGTGTTGCATTTAACTGATTAATACCCGATACCGTGGATAACTGAGCCATTTGACTGGTAAATTGACTGTTATCCATTGGATTTAATGGATCTTGATTTTGCACCTGGGCAACTAGCAACTTTAAGAAACGATCTTCTGTTTCTTCAACACTACCGGATACGGTTTCTTTTACAGCTCGCGTATTCATCGCGTTTAGTAAGCTATCACTAACTTGATTAACAGATGACATGATTCCTCCTGTTTTATTTAAATCCTGTTACCTTATGATCCAATGCTCAATGTTCTGATCAACATATTTTTAGCCGCATTCATCGTTTCCACATTGGACTGATAAGAGCGAGATGCTGAAAGCATATTGACCATCTCTTCAGCTAGATTCACATTGGGATATGCAACATATCCTTGCTCATTTGCCGCTGGATGTTTTGGGTCATAAATTAATTTTGGTTCTGACGCATCTTCTACAACCATTTCAACTTGCACACCGGTAGAAGCATGCGTTTCATCTAATCTGACAGGTTCAAAAACAACCTGTTTTGCTCGATAAGGTTGTCCTGTCGCACTAGTTGCACTATCCGCATTGGCAATATTGGATGCAACAACATTTAAGCGCTGACTTTGTGCGCTCATGCCCGATCCTGATACCGTAAAAATTTTAAATAACGACATAAATCACCCCTGTATCACAGCAAGTAAATTCTTGATCTGATTGTTAATGATTGAAACACCTGCCTCATAACGCAACGCATTATCTGTAAACTGATTACGTTCCACATCCATATCTACGGTATTGTTATCCACACTTCCCTGATGCATTTTGCGATATAAAAGCGGCACCCCTGCAACCATTTCCACTTTGCCAGAACCATCCGCACCCAATTCCGGTCTATGCTCAAGATCCGTTTGCGATAACCCATTATTACCAGCAGCTGTTCCAACCTCTGGTCTATGTTCGAGATCTGTTAATGAAAGTCTGTTAATACCAGAACCCGTCTTACCAAGCGCCACTCGCAAAGCATCCTTGAAGTTAATATCTCTGGCGTGATAATTCGGCGTATCTGCATTGGCAATATTGGATGCCAAAATTTGCTGTCGCTGAGAACGCACTCTTAAAGCTGCCTCATGAAAGCCTAGCAACTCATCCAGTTTTCCAATCATTTTTACTCCTAAAACAGGACATCCTTTAAAAAAATCATGTCCTAACAAGCCTCTCGCAACCAATAGAGGCAATAATATGAATCTATCTTACAAATGAATTACTTGATTTAATTGCTTAAAAAGAATCAAAAAAACCCTCTTATTCTTCGCTTAACTTTTTACTTCATCCCGATAACATGCTATTTGTCATGAACCATTAAAAAAATATCCGGTTGTGCTTATTAAAAAATATTTTGCTAACCTATTCTTTTTACTGTCTTTTTTGATAGTAACACCTGGTTTTGCACAATCGACATTACTGCAAACAGCTGCTTTAACACCCAATCCATCAGGAAATTCAATTTCAGCACTTCAAACACCATCTTCCTTTGAAAATCTGGATAATCTCGCTCAAATTGCCAAACAATTTCTTATAGAAAAAACCAAAGACATTGATGGGAAAGCAGAAATTGTGATTACACCTTTGGACCAACGCATTAAACTTGCCACCTGCGAAAAACCAATTCCCTATCTTTCACAAGGCGCAAAAACCTGGGGAAAAACAACTGTTGCAATTCGCTGTGAATCACCGCAACCATGGAGAATTATGGTCAAAGCTGAAGTAAAAATTCATGCTAATTATCTAAGCGCAGCTAAAGTGCTGCCACGTGGTCATATCATTGATGAAACGGATCTTATACTCGCAACAGGTGATATTACTGCTATGCGAACTGGCGTTTTGACTGATAAAAAGCATGCAGTTGGCTATACCGTTACACGAACAATTCAACCAGGATCCGCTATCTGGTCAGATCAATTAAAAACACCTCAGGTTATTCAACAAGGACAAACTGTACAGGTTATTAGTAAGGGAAATGGATTTCAGATTTCCAGTAAAGGACATGCTATTAGTAACGCATATCAAGGACAAATAGCAAAAGTAAAAATGCCAAACGGTAAAATTGTGAAGGGAATTGCCAAGTCAGATGGCATAATTGAAGTATATTTTTAAAAAAGTTAATAAATTGCAAATATAGCTAAAAAGATACTAAAGTTTCAGGCGAAAAAACCGATAATGGTGTAAAGCCATAATGAAAACCAGTCTGAAAAGGAAACGGTTGTGAAAATAGATGATGCCATAAAAAAAATTGCCTCGACATCAACAACTGATGTCAAACAAAGGCA
>JAZUNA010000054.1:0-55267 GCA_045603905.1 Oxalobacter sp.
TTGTTTGATGTAACCGGTGTCAACTACCCCGTAAATGGTGACATTAGATTGAGCATGTGCTACACCAGCAGCAGCGCCGAGCACAGCCAATGCGATTAATGTTTTTTTCATTTCAAATTCCCTTTAAAGAGTTTATCTAAAGCCTGAAAAGTCCTGCCATGACGTATCCGGAATCCTGACAGGACCGAAGCAACCCTCATAAAGGGCTCAGGCATTAGCTTTCATGGAAAATGATAACGGGGGAGGGGGAATTTAAAGTCAAGTAACTTCTGAGGTTACACGCGCTTGTGTTGTTTTTTTTACACAAGCGCGCAAATATAAAGGAATAATAAAGAGTTCAATTTTTATTACTTCACTCTTTTTTAAATTTTCTTCCAATTTAATTCATTACCCGCCATCAACGGTATGACCTTATCATCACCGAATGGCAAAGTCTGTGGAATTTCCCAGTTTTGTCGTTTCAACACAATTTTTTTCTGATTTGCGGGAAGATTATAAAATTTCGCCCCATTTAAGCTGGCGAATTTTTCTAGTTTATCCAAAGCCTGATTATCATCAAATGCTTTCGCATATAACTCAATAGCGTGTAAAGCAGTAAAACATCCAGCACATCCACAACTGCTTTCTTTCATATTTTGAGGATGAGGCGCAGAATCCGTACCGATAAAGAAACGATCACTGTCACTCGTTGCTGCTTTCACTAAAGCCTGGCGATTTTCTTCGCGTTTTAAAATCGGCAAGCAATAATAATGAGGACAAATACCTCCTGTAAAAATAGCGTTTCGATTAAAAAGAAGATGATGTGCTGTAATCGTAGCTCCAATTTGACCTTCTGCTTGTGCGACGTACTCTGCTGCAGCTTTCGTCGTAATATGCTCAAAAACAATTTTTAAATCCGGGAGCATTTTTCTTAATGGTTGCAAAACACGATCAATAAATACCGCTTCCCGATCAAAAATATCTACTGTCGGATCTGTTACCTCTCCATGCATTAAAAGTGGCATGCCATAAAGCTGCATCGTTTCAAGTGTTTTGATGCATTTTGATAAGTCAGTAACACCCGCATCCGAATTAGTTGTTGCTCCTGCTGGATAAAGTTTAACCGCATAAACCACACCGCTTTCATGAGCCTTTTTTATTTCTTCAGGTGATGTATTGTCTGTCAAATACAAGGTCATTAAAGGTTCAAATTTTGTTCCCTCAGGTACGGCCGATAAAATATATTCACGGTATTTTATTGCCTGATCTGTTGTTGTAACTGGCGGACGCAAATTAGGCATAATGATAGCGCGCCCAAATTGCGCTGCAGAATAACCAATAACAGACTTTAATGCATTACCATCTCTTAAATGCAAATGCCAATCATCCGGTTGTGTAATTTCAATTTGATCTATTTGAACTTGTGACATGCGGGCTCTCTCTTTTTATGAATCGCTATTTTGACGATATTATTTTACCTTGTGTCATGTATGCTTAAACGTAACCTAATAAAAAGATGTTTAAAAAACCATGAAAATAGTTACGAAAACAGGAGATAATGGTATGACTTCGTTATCTGACGGTCGCAGAGTAACAAAGTCAAGTATTCGAATTGATGTCATCGGCAACGTTGATGAACTAAACTCGTTTATAGGAATACTGTTATCAGAAAATTTATCTCATGAAATAGAAACAGAACTTTCTTACATTCAACATGATCTTTTTGATATCGGCGCTGAACTTGCTAACTCTTCAAAAACACACATTGAAGAAAAACAGATATTCCGATTAGAAAATCTAGTCGAAAAATACGAAGCAAATTTACTAAACCTAAAAGAATTTATTTTACCAAGAGGAAATCGGCAAAGTGCCTTATTTCATTATGCCCGTAGTCTTTGCAGAAGAGTTGAAAGATCCGTTTTTTCCTTAGCAGAAAAAGAAAGTATATCTGCTCTTATCGGCAAATATTTTAATCGTTTGTCTGATTTACTATTTATTTACGCGCGAGTTTCAAATCACGCAGCAAATATACCGGATCTTTTATGGCAGAAAAATAACTGAAAAATTAGGTCGTTCGTTTGTCGAACTCAATCAATGCATAAGCAGAATGATTATGAATAGACTCAAAATTTTCTGCTTCCAATGTATAAGCAATGACACGCTCATCTGCATTTAAAATCCCTGCCACATCACGAACCAAATCTTCGACAAACTTAGGATTTTCATAGGCTCTTTCCGTGACAAATTTTTCATCAGGACGCTTTAACAAACCATAAAGTTCACACGAGCCTTGCTTTTCAATTTTTTCAATTAATTCATCAATAGGCAGTTCTTCTTTTAACAGTGCACTAACTGTAATATGCGAACGCTGGTTATGCGCTCCATACGCTGAAATTTCTCTCGAACAAGGACAAAGGCTTGTAACAGGAACCTGAACTTTCTGCCAAATTTCTGTCTTACCGTTGGCTATCTCGCAAACCAGTGAGACCTCATAATCCATTAAGCTTTCAACACGTGAAACAGGAGCAACTTTTTTTATAAAATAGGGAAAAGTAACCTCAATACGACCTTCAGTAGCATTTAACAAGCTCAGCATATTTTGAACTAATGTTGTTAAATTACTGATACCAATCGGAGCTGACTCAGCTGTATTAGTTTCTTCCAACAACGCAATAAAACGGGACATGTGCGTTCCCTTTTTTTCATCTGGTAACTGCACATAAAGATTCCATGTACCAACTGTTGACTGTGTCTTGGTAGCACTTTTAATTGTAATAGGATGTCTGACACCTTTTACGCCTACTCGCTGAATAGCAATTCGACGCGTATCTGTCGAGTTTTGTACATCTGGAATGGTTGGATTTTCCGTCTTCATATAACTATTTGATATCTCATCTTGTACAGTTGCGACTGGATTCATATTCCAGTCATCCATACAGGTATGAATATCACGTAAATTCATGATAAGCCTTTAACAATACAATATGTATCTCATTAATTAAAATTTTTCTTCAACTGTTAGCATCATTTTCTATCGAAAATCGTTGCTTAACAGTTTCCACAATACCTTCTGCATCCAGCTTATGTAGTGCCAAAAGCTGGCTGATTTCACCATGATCAATAAATTCGTCTGGTAAACCTAACATTAACATTGGCAATGCATATCCTGCATTTGCCATATATTCAGAAACAGCTGCACCCGCCCCACCTGCAATGGAACCTTCTTCAATTGTCACGAATGCAGAATGTGTTTTTGCAATTTCTAAAAGCAACTCAGTGTCTAATGGTTTAACAAAACGCATATTCACAACCGTTGCATCTAACGTTTCTGCTGCCTTTAACGCTGGTTGTAACATGGTACCAAAAGCGAGTAAAGCAATATTTTTTCCTTCACGCCTTACTTCTGCTTTTCCAATAGGAAGTTCAGCCAAATCATCCATTATTGCTATGCCTGGACCATGTCCTCTTGGATATCGAACAGAAACAGGTCCATTATACTGGAAAGCTGTCGAAAGCATTTGACGAGCCTCATTTTCATCGGCAGGTGTCATGATCAGCATATTAGGGATACAACGCAAATAGGCAATATCGTAATTGCCTGCGTGGGTCGCTCCATCAGCGCCAACCAATCCAGCTCTATCTAAAGCAAAAGTGACATCCAGATTTTGCAAAGCAACATCATGTATTACCTGATCGTATGCACGTTGTAAAAATGAAGAATAAATCGCAACAACTGGTTTTAAACCCTCACAAGCCAATCCCGCAGCAAACGTAACAGCATGTTGCTCAGCAATACCCACGTCGAAAAAACGATCTGGAAATTCTTCTGCAAATTTCACCATTCCCGATCCTTCTTTCATAGCTGGCGTGATGCCAACCAAGCGATTATCCTGTCTGGCCATATCACATAGCCATTGTCCAAAAATTTCCGTATAAGTTGGACGAGATGAAGTAACAGGTTTAACGCCCTCTTCAGGACTAAATTTACCTAATCCATGATAAAGGACTGGATCAGCTTCTGCCAGTTTATATCCGTATCCCTTTTTAGTTACCACATGTAAAAATTGCGGTCCTTTAAGTTGTTTCATGTTTTGAAGCGTTGGAATCAAAGCATCCAAATCATGCCCATCAATTGGACCGATATAATTAAATCCAAACTCTTCAAACATCGTTGTTGGAACAATCATTCCTTTCGCATGACCTTCCAGTTTTTTTGCGATTTCCTGCATTGGAGAAGGTAACATTTTTCCAACCTGTTTTGCTGCCGCATAAAACTTACCTGACATTAATCTCGCCAAGTAACGATTTAGGGCTCCAACAGGTGGAGAAATCGACATATCATTGTCATTTAAAACAACCAACAACTTAATATCATCATATACACCAGCATTATTGAGTGCTTCAAAAGCCATACCACCGGTCATGGCACCATCGCCAATCACTGCAATGGAGTGATAATCCTTATCTTTTAATTTAGCAGCTAAGGCCATTCCCAGTGCTGCCGAAATAGAGGTTGAAGAATGCGCTGTACCAAACGCATCATATTCACTTTCCTGACGCTTCGGAAAACCTGACATCCCATTAAATTGGCGCAGTGTTTTCATTTGTTCACGCCGCCCCGTCAAAATTTTATGTGAATAGGTTTGATGACCGACATCCCAAATCAGACGATCAATTGGCGTATTAAAAACATAATGCAGCGCAATTGTCAGTTCGATTGTGCCTAAATTGGATGAAAAATGCCCGCCAGTCCGGGATACAGAATGAATAATAAAATTACGTAACTCAGCAGCAATCTGATTTAACTGAGAACGTTGTAGCTTACGAAGATCAGACGGATCATTAATTGTGCTAAGCAAATTCATTATTTATCCCGTTTGACAATCAGATCAGCAAGTTGTCTTAAGTAGTCTGCTTTATGATCAAACAACTGTAATGTTTGATGAGCTTCTAATCGCAGTTTTTCTGCGAGTTCTTTTGACTTTTCTAACCCTAAAATTGAGACATAAGTTGGTTTATCATCGGCAGCATCTTTTCCTGCTGTTTTTCCGAGCGTTTCTGAGCTAGCCGTGGCATCTAAAATATCATCAACAACCTGAAATGCCAGACCTATTGCTTTTGCATATGCTTTTAATGCCTCTGTTTCTGCTGCTGTTAAAAAACGTCCACACAGTGCACCGAGAAAAACAGATGCTTCCAGCAACGCACCTGTTTTCAAATTATGCATATTTTCTAATTGTTCTAAGGTCAGCTTATTTCCAACACTAGCCAAATCTATCGCCTGTCCACCGCACATTCCGAATGAACCTGATGCTTTCCCCAGTATTTGCAGCATTTCAATCAATCGTCTCGGATCAATATCTAATTGAGAAAGAACCGTAAACGCTTGAGACTGCAATGCATCACCTACCAGCAATGCTGTTGCCTCATCATATTGAACGTGAACTGTTGGCTTGCCTCGTCTTAAAACGTCGTTATCCATACAAGGCAAATCATCATGCACCAATGAATAAGCATGAATCATTTCAACAGAAGCTGCCGCATTCGCCATAATAGATGGATGAGCGCCAAAAAGATTTCCTGCGGCAAATACCAGTAACGGACGGACTCGCTTCCCGCCATTCAAGGTGGCATAGCTCATCGCCTCATGCAAACGCACGGGAACATCAGTTGTTGGCGGAAGCAAACTGGCAAGCGTTTCTTCCATTTTAGTCTGAATGGACTGCATCCATTCATCAAAACGAAGAGCAGTTACTGTCATGGGTTTTCTGTTGATTCGTCCTGTTGAAATGGTTTTAGCATTTCTTTATCTAAAACCTCAATTTGGCGATCTACCTTTTCTAATTGCTCCGAGCAGTATCGAACAAGCTCAACACCACGTTGATAAACCGTTATTGACTTCTCAAGAGGTAGTTCACCACTTTCAAGTTGTTCAACAAGACGGTTTAATTCTGCCATAGCAGATTCGAATGATTCTGGCTTTTCGTTATTATTTGTTGTGTTATCGGACATACAAACAATCCATTTAACTCGTTTTTGCAATCAAAATGAAATCGCACTACTGTCTTTACACTCAAAATAGTTGAGTGAATTTATTATTATACGATAGCTTCATCTAATACCATGATTTTTTAGCTATTTATCTTTATTGTAGAAGATCCTTTTAGGATAAAAATGAACCACTATAACCATCTTTTTTGATCATATCATCTTTAAAATAGTAAGTGCTTACTAATGTGCTTCATCCCAATTTTTACCCACACCAACATCTACAATCAACGGAACTTTCAATTTGGCAACACGCCCCATCAATTCCGGTAATTGATGAGAAACTAACTGCAATTCATTTTCAGGAACCTCTAAAACCAGTTCATCGTGAACTTGCAAAACTAGACGTGATTGTAATTTTTCTGACTCAATCCAATTTTGTACAGCAATCATAGACAACTTAATAATATCGGCTGCTGTTCCCTGCATAGGTGCATTAATTGCAGCTCTTTCTGCAGCTTGTCGACGAGGACCATTCGGAGAATTAATTTCAGGTAACCATAAGCGTCTTCCAAAAACCGTTTCAACAAAACCATTTTCTCGTGCTTTCTGGCGAATATCTTGCATATAGTTTGCAACGCCCGGGTAACGTTGAAAATACTTATCAATATAATCCTGAGCTTCATAACGGCTTAGCCCTAAATTACTCGCCAATCCAAATGCACTCATTCCATATATCAAACCGAAATTAATGACTTTTGCGTGACGTCGTTGTTCAGACGATACTTCCAAAGGTGTAACTTCAAAAATTTCTGCTGCTGTTGCGCGATGAATATCCTCTCCATGTTCAAAAGCCTGAATCAATCGAGGATCTTCTGACATATGAGCCATAATACGCAGTTCAATTTGTGAATAATCCGCCGAAACAATTCGATTATTTTCTGGCGCAATAAATGCCTCTCGTATTTTGCGACCTTCTTTTGTCCGAATAGGGATATTTTGCAAATTGGGGTCATTAGATGCTAAACGTCCAGTTACGGCGACAGATTGGGCAAAATTGGTATGAACGCGATGTGTTGTTGCATTGACCATACGAGGTAATTTATCTGTATATGTCGATTTCAATTTGGCCATCCCTCTGTATTCCAGAATAATACGAGGTAACGGATAATCTTCAGCCAGTTTTTGTAAAACATCTTCGTTGGTTGAAGGTACTCCTGATGGCGTTTTTTTAACGATCGGTAATTGCAACTTATTAAATAAAATTTCTCCTAACTGTTTAGGAGAGTTTAAATTGAAAATTTCGTGGGCTTCTTCAAATGCATCTTTTTGCAAAAGATCCATTTTTACACCCAATTCTTCTGATTGATTGTGTAGTAAATGGGTATCGATTAGAACACCGTTACGCTCAATTTTTTGCAAAACAACAGAAGTTGGCAACTCTATGGTCTCGTAAATAAACGATAACTTTTCGTCTCTTTGAATTAAGGGATACATAGCTTGATGCAGCTGTAGCGTAATATCAGCGTCTTCAGCTGCGTAATCTGTCGCTATTTGAATATCAACATCAGCAAAGCTAATTTGGGAAGCCCCTTTACCACAAACTTCTTCGTAACTCGTGATTTTCCGATTCAAGATACGTTGAGCAAGCGTATCCATATCATGTCGTCTATGCGACTCTAAAACGTATGACTGCAGTAAGGTATCGTGTTCAATGCCTTGTAATTGAACGTGATGATTGGCAAAAACATGACTATCATATTTCATGTTCTGCCCGACCTTTCTTTTTTCTGGATTTTCTAACCAAGGTTTTAATTTTTGTAAAACAACCTGTAAATCCAATTGTTGAGGAACTCCTGGATAAATATGTGCAATAGGAATATACGCTGCATGATGAGGTTCAACACAAAGTGAAATACCAACCAGTTTCGCCTGCATTGGATCTAACGAAGTTGTCTCAGTATCAATTGCTGTTAAATTTGCTGCATTAATTCGTTCAATCCAGATATCCAGCTCACTTTCTGTCAAAATAGTTTCATAATTCTTTTCTTGCGATTCTGAAGCAGAAACGGATTCATCAAAAAATGTCGGTTGTAATGCGTTGTTATCTGGTTTTAGAGATGAACTCATTTCTCTTAACCATGCCTTGAACCCGTATTCTTCAAAAAGTACCTTTAACTTTTCAGTATCAATCGGTTTTCTGGAAAAAACAGTCTCTATTGAGTCTGTGGGGATACCTAAATCGCAATCAGTTTTAATCGTAATTAATTCTTTTGCCTGATGAAGCCATGAGATTGATTGACGCAGATTTTCTCCAACAACCCCTTTTATGTTCTCTGAATGACTCACAATACTATCTAGTGAACCAAATTGGGTTAGCCACTTCAGTGCTGTTTTTGGACCAACTTTTGGCACCCCTGGTATATTGTCGGATGTATCCCCAATTAATGAGAGATAATCAATAATTGATTCAGGAGGAATACCAAATTTTGCAATCACTCCTTCGCGATCCAATATTTCATTGCTCATGGTATTAACTAATGTTACGTTCTCGTTAACCAGTTGAGCCATGTCTTTATCAGCTGTCGCAATAACAACTTCAAATCCTTGTTCTTTACCCTTTTCTGCTAGTGTTCCAATAACATCATCAGCCTCTATACCTTCAACTGATAAAATAGTCCAGCCAAATGATTGTATTGCTTCATGAATTGGTGCTATTTGATCAACTAAATCCTCCGGCATGGATGGTCGATTGGCTTTATATTCGGGATAAATTGCATCGCGAAAAGTTTTTCCCTTTGCATCAAAAACACAGGTAAGGTATGCTGTAGGATAGTCTTTATCTAGCCTACGCAACATATTTAAAATACCGTAAATAGCGCCAGTTGGTTTCCCTGATGGGCTACGTAGATCAGGTAATGCATAATATGCACGATAAAGAAAACTAGAACCATCTACCAATAACAGGATTTTTTTCATATGGATACAACCAAAAAAAACAAGAATGAAAAAAGTATCGTAAAACTTCGCGAAATAGAAGATGTTAAACAAGCAACTATTTTAAAAGCACGCGAATCCTGGAGTATGTTCTCCATTATGTCAGAGTTTATTGAGACAACGGAAAATTTATCTGATTTAAATCCTGCTGTAACGATTTTTGGCTCTGCTCGTATTCATCCTGACAACCCATATTATACTCAGTGTATAGAAGTGGCTCGTCGCTTCTCCGATGCTGGCTTCGCTGTTATTTCCGGAGGCGGACCAGGCATTATGGCTGCTGCAAATAGAGGTGCTTTCCAAGGGAAATCATTATCTGTTGGTCTTAATATCGATCTGCCCCACGAACAAGCCCCTAATCAATGGCAAAATATTTCCCTGAAATATCGACACTTTTTCCCTCGCAAAGTTGCTTTTGTGAAATATGCTGATGCTTTTGTCCTTTTCCCTGGAGGTTTTGGCACATTAGATGAGTTATGCGAGGTATTAACTCTTATACAAACTGGCAAAACACGCAAAATTCCAGTCATTCTTGTCGGTTCAGAATTTTGGCAAGGCTTTTTAGATTGGTTAAAAAACGTTTTAGTTCCACAGGGTACAATTTCTCCATCTGATATCGAATTAATGAAAGTTATTGATGATACAGATCTAATCTTGCAAGAAGTATTTGATTTCTATCAATTAAGACATGTTGGTATGTCAGATGAGGAACTACAAAAAATCATGTATCTATAAAAATTTTGTTTGTATCAGACGGCCTTTGTTAAAATAAAACATATTTACCCTAACGACGTTATCGCTATGCGAAATATTTTGAATTTCAGGATAGTCCTACTTTGCTTAACTTTATTGTTACACCCTGTTGCCTTTGCTGAGGGTAATGCAAAGGAATCGACTCAAACAGAAGAATTGGAATTGGTTGATGAAGTTGAACAACCAACTATTACTATTCGAAAACCTGATGCAAAGGCCGAAATCACTGAGCGTCGTGAACCTGGAGCTGTAAAAGAAATCAAAGTTCAAACAGGAGGCAGTACTTATTATCTTTATCCCAAAAAAGCGCTTGGTGGTGAATTTGATGATGTAACCTCAAAGAGTCGACCTGCAATGTGGCGTGTCCATGAATTTGATGTATCTGGCAAATCTAACAACAAAACAGGCGAAGAAATGGAGGAAGAGTTTGACTACACGAGTGATGCACCTGCACCACCGACTTCTCAATAATCTTTTGCTGAGCTAGGATTAAGATGGCTGTTTTTACACCGGTTACTTTAAATGATTTAATCCCGTGGATTTCTCAATATGATGTTGGTACACCAACAGAGGTAAAAGGAATCAGTTCAGGAATAGAAAATAGCAATTTCTTTGTAACTACAGAAAAGGGTGAATTTGTTCTTACTCTTTTCGAAAAGCTTACAACTGACCAATTGCCGTATTACCTCAACCTTATGCATCACCTTGCCACCTATCAAGTTAAGGTAGCAAGTCCTATTCCCGATAAAGAAGGCTTTCTTTTTAGCATTCTATGTCAAAAACCTGCATGTTTAGTTAACAAACTCGAAGGCAACTGGATTCCAGAACCTAAAGCTATCCATTGCAAACAAGTTGGAGAGATGATGGCAAGAATGCATCTCGCTGCTCAAAATTATCCTATGAAACAACCCAATTTGCGAGGAATATCTTGGTGGAATGAAACAGTGCCGCAAGTTATCGAGTATCTGTCCAGAGAAAATGCAGCGTTCTTAAAACAAGAACTTGACCTACAAAATAATTTTGCTAGTACCGACATTTATTTATCTTTACCATCAGGTCCGGTACATGCGGATTTGTTTAGAAACAATGTCATGTTCAATCATGACGAATTATCAGGATTCTTTGATTTTTATTTCGCAGGAAACGATACCTGGTTATTTGATGTAGCTGTAGCTGTAAACGATTGGTGTATTGATTTAAATACAGGTGAGTTTGATAGGGAAAGACTAGCAGCATTTTTAAAAGCATATAACGAAGTAAGACCTTTTACCGATAATGAGATGATTGCTTGGCAAACTATATTACGTGCTGCTTCATTACGGTTTTGGCTATCACGATTATATGACTTTTACCTGCCTCGAACAGCTGAAATGTTAACACCACACGATCCAACCCACTTTGAGCGAATTTTAAAACTTCGCTCGATGAATAAGGAAAGTCTCGTAGCTGTATGAACACGATTGAAGCCCGAGTGGGATTAACTTGGATAAAAGATGGTTTTTTTCTTTTTAGAAAGCGACCTTTTCTACTAACCAACTTCTTTATAGCTTACTTTTTCTTTATTCTTATTGTTGGGTCCTTTCCTCATATTGGTTCTATCCTTCCTCCTCTTGTAACACCTTTTTTTTCTATTTTCTTTTTACAAGCTATCAATCATGTAAAAGAGGATAAAGGAATTGTTATGTCGGAATTGCTGTCTGTATTTAACAAGACTGTTTTTATCCGCTTATTTATTTTAGGACTACTCTATTTATTAGCTGCTGTTATTGCAATTTATCTATCTAGTTGGATAGATGGCGGTATTTTCATGAGAGCCATGGGAGGAGAAAAATTTGAGGCACAAGTTCTTGTTGAGTCAAATTTTAAATCAGCATTTACTGTTGCTGCGCTAATCAACTTCGTTGCCCAATTACTATTTTGGTTTGTCACTCCATTGATTGGATGGCGAAATATGCCTGTCATTCAATCTCTTTTTTATAGCTTCTTTACTATTTTGCGTACTTGGAGAGCATTTATCATTTATCTTATTGGCCTCTTTCTCTTTTGCTGTCTTATCCCTATGTTAATTAATACCTTAATTGCCATAGCCTTAGGCCAAAGCATTAGTATGTTTTTCACCTTCGCAATGTTAATGATCCTTGCTGTTTTCGTTTATTGTTCTTTCTATTCCATGTATATTTATATCTATGGAAAACCAAACTCCGTTAGAAAACCAAGTATCTAATTCCATTTCCTCGATATGATAAAGGAATATATATGATTGATTTACCACCAACAGTTAAAGCTGAAATTCTCGCAGAAGCTTTACCTTACATTCAGAAATTTCACGGAAAAACTATCGTTATTAAATACGGTGGTAACGCAATGATCGATGAAAAGTTGAAACAATGTTTTGCAAGAGACATTGTTTTACTCAAACTTGTAGGCATGAATCCAGTCGTTGTACATGGTGGAGGTCCACAAATCGATAATGCATTAAGAAAGATTGGCAAAAGCGGCAACTTTGTACAAGGTATGCGAATAACTGATGAAGAAACAATGGAAGTAGTTGAATGGGTCCTAGGCGGCGAAGTTCAACAAGATATCGTTATGCTCATCAACCAGTATGGTGGTCAAGCAGTTGGTCTAACTGGCAAGGATGGTGGCTTAATTCAAGCTAAAAAGATGCAATTAGCTGACCCAAGTATCGACCTTGGGTTCGTTGGCGAAATTACCAAAATCAATCCGGCAGTCGTAAAAGCCTTACAACAAGATGCTTTTATTCCAGTAATCTCTCCAATCGGATTTAGTGATGAAGGTCAAGCATATAACATTAATGCTGATTTGGTAGCTGGTGGCATTGCCAAAATCTTACAAGCTGAAAAACTTATCATGATGACCAATACTCCAGGTGTTCTTGATAAGGACAACAATTTACTGCCTGAATTAACAGCATTACAAATTGATGCCTTATTTGCTGATGGCACTATTTCAGGTGGCATGATGCCTAAAATCTCTTCTGCATTGGAAGCGGCAAAATCAGGAGTCAACGCTGTTCACGTCATTGATGGGCGTATTGAACACTCCTTACTTTTAGAAATCTTAACAGAACAACCATTCGGGACAATGATTCATCCTGGTTGATGAATATAAAAAAAAGCGGTCGCATGACCGCTTTTTTTTTAAATGAAAAGATTAATGACGCTGGCGACGTAGCTTTTGAATCAATGCAAGCTGAGCCATTGCTGTTGCAATTTCTGCCTGTGCTTTTGCATAGTCAATATTTGATGCTTTATTAATAAGTGCATCTTGAGCCAATTGTTTTGCCTCATTCGCTTTTGCTTCATCAAGATCTCGACCTCGGATGGCTGTATCAGCCAAGACCGTGACAGTATGAGGCTGTACTTCCAGAATGCCCCCAGCAACAAAAACATACTCTTCTTCAGGGTTTTCTGGTAACTTGATACGAACAGCACCAGGCCTGATACGTGTAAGCAAAGGAGCGTGTCTCGGTAAAATACCAATTTCACCCATTTCTGCAGGAACTACTACAAATTCAGCATCTCCTGCAAAAATTTCTTCCTCAGCTGAAACAACAACAACGTGTATGGTGTTTGCCATGCTTAAACCTTTTTACATTTTTTCAGCTTTTTCAATCGCTTCTTCAATAGCACCTACCATGTAGAATGCTTGTTCTGGCAAATGATCCAACTCACCATTTGCAATCATTTTGAAGCCTCTGATTGTGTCTTTGAGTGGAACATATTTACCAGGTGTTCCGGTAAAGACTTCCGCAACACTGAATGGTTGGGATAAGAAACGCTGCATTTTACGTGCACGAGCAACAACAAGTTTGTCTTCTTGTGCCAACTCATCCATACCCAAAATTGCAATAATGTCACGCAATTCTTTATAACGTTGCAAAATTCCTTGTACGGCACGCGCAACTTCGTAGTGCTCTTGACCAACAACGTTAGGGTCTAATTGACGGGATGTTGAATCAAGTGGATCCACTGCAGGATAAATACCTAATGAAGCAATGTCACGAGATAAAACGACTGTTGAATCCAAGTGAGCGAAGGTTGTTGCTGGAGATGGGTCAGTCAAGTCGTCCGCTGGAACGTATACAGCTTGAATGGATGTAATAGATCCAATGTTGGTAGAAGTAATACGTTCTTGCAATTTACCCATTTCCTCAGCCAATGTAGGTTGGTAACCCACAGCGGAAGGCATACGACCTAACAACGCGGAAACCTCAACACCAGCGAGTGTGAAACGATAAATATTATCAACGAAGAACAGAACGTCACGACCTTGGTCACGGAAACTTTCTGCAATTGTCAAACCTGTCAAAGCAACACGCAGACGGTTACCTGGAGGTTCATTCATCTGACCGTAAACCATTGCAACTTTATCAAGAACGTTGGAATCCTTCATTTCATGATAGAAGTCGTTACCTTCACGTGTACGTTCACCCACACCTGCGAATACGGAAAGACCATCATGCTGTTTAGCAATGTTGTTGATCAATTCCATCATGTTAACGGTTTTACCTACACCTGCACCACCGAACAGACCAACTTTACCACCCTTAGCGAAAGGACAGATCAAGTCAATCACTTTAATACCGGTTTCCAAGAGTTCTTGGGAAGGTGAAAGCTCTTCATAACTTGGAGCTTTTCTGTGAATAGAAGCACGTTCCTCTGTCATTACAGGACCTGCTTCATCAATTGGATTTCCAAGAACGTCCATAATACGTCCGAGTGTTGCTTCACCTACTGGAACCATAATTGGTTTTCCGGTATTTTTGATCAACATACCACGACGTAAGCCATCTGAAGAACCCAAAGCAATAGTACGAACAACACCGTCACCTAATTGCTGTTGAACTTCGAGAGTAAGCTCTGAACCTTCCATTATTAATGCATCGTAGACTTTTGGCATTTTGTCACGTGGAAACTCCACGTCAACCACAGCCCCGATACACTGAACGATTTTGCCATCCGCCATCTTTTCGTTCCTTTAATATATTAATAATTCGTTTTAGCTAAATTCTTTTAAATTTACTACACTGCAGCAGCACCAGCGACAATTTCTGTTAACTCTGTTGTAATCGCTGCCTGACGGGTCTTATTAAAGATGAGTTTAAGTTCAGAAATAACATTACCCGCATTATCGCTTGCTGATTTCATTGCTACCATTCTAGCTGACTGTTCTGATGCAATATTTTCTGCAACAGACTGATAAATCAGTGCCTCCAGGTAACGTGAAAGCAATGTATCAATAACTGTTGGAATATCTGGTTCATAGATGTATTCCCAGTTTTGATTACCTGGATTTGTTGGTTTCAAAATATCAGTTGGCAAAGGCAACAATTGTTCAACAACAGGCTCCTGCTTCATTGTGTTGATGAACTTGTTATAGCATAAATAAATTGCATCAAGCTGCTTAGCTTCATACTCATCCAGCAAAACTTTAACTGGCCCAATCAGTCTCTCTAAACGAGGCGCATCACCTAATTGGGTAACATGTGCCAGAATATTAGCTCCGATACGATTTAAGAACCCAAGTCCTTTATTACCAATAGCGACAGTCAGAATTTCATTGCCTGCTTCTTCCTCTTCGCGCATCTTGTTAGTTGTGATACGCAAAATATTGGTATTCAAGCCGCCACATAATCCTTTGTCTGTTGTGATAACAACAAAACCGATACGCTTTGCCTCGCTACGAGGGATGGTAAAAGGATGCACATACTCAGGATTTGTTTCTGCCATGTGAGAAGCAATGTTACGAATACTATCACTGTAGGGTCTGGATGCGCGCATTCTATCCTGCGCTTTGCGCATTTTAGAAGCGGCAACCATTTCCATAGCTTTAGTGATTTTCTTCGTATTTTCAACGCTGCGAATATGGCCACGAATCTCTTTACTAGATGCCATTAAGCACTCCTTCTTACACGAGAATTATCGTCATTCCTCAGCTTTTGATGCAAACTCACTTTGCTGCTTATACTCGGCAATTGCTGTTGCCAAAGTGCCTTGATCCTCTTTTTCGAGGCGCTTACTTTCTTCAATACGTGCCAGTAATGGCGCATAGTTTTGTTTGAGGTAAGTATGCAATCCTGCTTCAAAAGGTAAGACATTCTTCACTTCAACATCATCCAGGAAGCCAGAGTTCACTGTAAACAGGGATACTGTCATCAATGAAATTGGCAATGGTGAGTATTGTGGCTGTTTAAGCAATTCAGTAACACGTGCACCACGATCCAATTGACGGCGAGTTGCATCATCCAAATCAGATGCAAATTGTGAGAACGCTGCCAATTCACGATACTGCGCCAAGTCGGTACGAATACCACCTGATTGACCTTTAACTGCATTTGTTTGCGCTGCACCACCAACACGAGAAACCGAAATACCTGCGTTAATAGCTGGACGAATACCAGAGTTAAACAATGATGTTTCCAAGAAGATCTGACCGTCGGTAATCGAAATCACGTTCGTAGGAACGAATGCGGAAACGTCACCAGCTTGGGTTTCAATAATTGGTAATGCGGTAAGCGAACCAGTTTTTCCTTTTACTTCACCATTGGTAAAGTTTTCAACATAATCAGCATTAACACGTGCTGCGCGCTCCAACAAACGTGAGTGCAAGTAGAAAACGTCACCAGGATAAGCTTCACGACCTGGTGGGCGACGAAGCAAGAGTGAAACTTGACGATAGGCAACTGCTTGTTTTGACAAATCATCATAGATGATCAAAGCATCTTGCCCTCTATCACGGAAATATTCACCCATTGCGCAACCAGCGTAAGGAGAAACATATTGCATCGCCGCAGATTCGGAAGCAGTTGCTGTTACAACAATGGTATATGCCATCGCACCGTTTTCTTCGAGTGCGCGTACAGTATTTTTAATAGATGATGCTTTTTGACCAATTGCGACATAGATACAAATCATGTCTTGGCCTTTTTGATTAATGATTGCGTCAATTGCAACTGCAGTTTTACCAGTTTGACGGTCACCAATAATCAATTCACGCTGACCACGACCAATTGGTACCATGGAGTCAATCGCTTTAAGACCGGTTTGCATCGGCTGAGAAACAGATTGACGTGCAATAACACCAGGTGCAATTTTTTCAATTGGTGCGGTTAATTTTGTATTGATAGGACCTTTTCCATCAATTGGTTGTCCCAAAGCATCAACAACGCGTCCAATCAGTTCAGGACCAATTGGAACCTCCAGAATACGACCAGTACATCTTACTGTGTCACCTTCTGAAATATGTTCATATTCACCCAGAATAACGGCACCAACAGAATCACGCTCAAGGTTCAGAGCCAAGCCATAGGTGTTTCCGGGAAATTCCAGCATTTCGCCCTGCATTACATCGGATAACCCGTGAATGCGGCAAATACCATCGGACACGGAAATAATCGTGCCCTGATTGCGAATTTCAGCGGCATCGGTAAGACCTTCAATCCGATTCTTTAACAGTTCGCTGATTTCGGATGGGTTAAGTGCCATACTAACTCCTAAAATTGTTCTCTCGGTTCAAGCTGAAGCAAAACTAATTAATCTTATAAAACAAGCGTTTGATGCATTTTTTGAAGTTTTGCGCGGACAGATAAGTCAAGCACTTCATCACCAACTGTAACAATAACCCCACCGATTAATGATGGATCTACTGTCACCACTTTGACGTTGAGTTTGCGGAAAAAGCGTTTCTCTTCCAAAGGCTTGAGTAACTCCTGCAATTCCTCCTCAGAGAGAGGAAAGGCGCTAATAATAAACGCATCTGCCGAACCTTCACTAATGTTTTTCAGTACATGAAACTGAGAACTAATTTCAGGTAACAGATTCAAACGATCATTTTCGACCAAAATTTCGATGAAATTTCTTAACTCCTGACTCTCTTCCGCATTCGAAAGAGAGAGAATTACATCTACAATCTGGTTTTTTTTCAGATTGGGATGTACTGCCATTTTCTGAATGTCAGTTACATTCCCAAGCTTTGCCAGACAGGAGACAATGGTCGACCACTTCTGCAGATCGTCTTTCTTAGCAACCTGAAAGAGTGCTTCGGCGTAAGGACGAGCAATAGTAGCAAGTTCCATAATTACAACTCGTCAGCTAATTGTTTTAAAAGTGCAGCGTGAGTAGCAACATTCACTTCGCGTTTCAATATTTGCTCCGCACCTTTCACAACCAAGCCGGCCACTTCATCACGCAATACATTTCGCATACGCTGTACTTCTGCTTCAGCATTTGCCCTAGCTTGCGCTATGATTTTCTGTGCTTCCACTTCAGCATTATGCTTAATGTCATCTGCGATTTTAGTTGCCGTGCTTTCAGCTTCAGTTATGCGGCGTTGTCCTTCTTCACGCGCTTTTGCTAACTCGATCTAAACATGTCTTTCTACAGCCACCATTTCTTGTTTGCTTCGGTCAGCAGCCGCTAGACCTTCCGCAATCTTTTGCGCTCGTTCGTCCAGTGCCTTCATCAATGGCGGCCATACGAATTTTGCCGTAAAGACAGCCAGAATAATGAAAACCACGAATTGCGCGAATAAAGTCGCATTTAGATTCACGGTAAATTCCTTTTTAGAAATAATTTACTTTTATGATTACTTGCGAAAAAGCGCCAGATTACCAAGAATTTATGATTAGGCGCCGAATGGATTAACGAAAGCAAACATAACAGCAACACCGACTGCGATCAAATAAACCGCGTCAACGAGACCAGCCAAAATCAGAACGTTGGTACGCAATGGATTCATCAGTTCAGGTTGACGAGCAGATGCTTCCAGATATTTACCACCCATAGAGGAGATACCGAGTGCAGCAGCGATAGCAGCCAAAGCGATGATCAAACCGCAAGTTATTGCAATAAGACCGATGTTAGTCATAATATGTTTTCCTTATTAAATAATGAGTTAAATAAAAAAGTGAATAAATAAAAGATTTATTTACCTAAACTAAAAAAACTTATCTTAGTGTCCTTCGTGAGCCAATCCAAGATAAACCAGTGTCAGCATCATAAAAATGAATGCCTGCAAGAACACGATGAGAATATGGAAAATTGCCCAAAATGCTCCTGCAATCACGTGACCGACAAATAACAGAGAACCTCCCAGTGACAATGCTGCATAACCACCAAGCATTGCAATCATCAAGAAGAGTAATTCACCTGCATACATATTTCCCCAAAGTCGCATACCCAATGACACCATTTTGGAGATGTACTCAATCATATTGAGCACAAAATTAAATGGCGCAAGGTAGATACCGAATGGTGCGCAAAAGAGTTCATGGAAGAAGCCACCAACTCCTTTTACCTTTATACCAAAGTACATCATGAGAACTACCACACCGAATGAAATACCAACAGTACCATTCAAGTCAGCGGTCGGAACTGCACGATGATAATGGATATAATGGTCTAATCCCACCCAGTGGAAAATCTGGGAAAAGAGATCAACCGGTAAAAAGTCCATACAGTTCATCAGGGAAATCCAGACAAACAATGTCAAAGCGAGCGGCGCAATAAAACGACGGTCGCCATGGATTTGAGCCTTAGCCTGTCCATCTGCCATTTCTACCAGCATTTCAAGAAGAGTCTGCACTCTTCCCGGTACACCTGCAGTTGCTCTACGAGCAATCAGAAGCATGGATACTGCAGCCACAAGGGCACAAAACACAGACCAAAAAACTGTATCCAAATGGATAATACTGAAATCAATCAGTTTATCTTGATGTGACGTCGCCAAATTTTGAAGATGGTGAGACACATATTCTGCCAATGAAGGCGATTGATTTGCTGCTGCCATAATCAGTTATTAGATCGAGACAATAAAAAAATATAGCTTTTTAAAGCAATGACAAAACTCACTAGAAAAGCAACCCAATTTACATCTTTATACAACCAAAAAACTGCCACAATAAAAATTATTGTTAAAGCAATTTTTAAAAACTCTACAACAAACAATACAGCAAAGCCAGATTTTTTCAACCAATGGTCATTAAGATAAAACCCTATCGGCATTACTATATTTGGCACAATACTCGCTACACTAGCCAAACTTGACGATATACCAGCCTTTACTCCACCTAATACAAACGCCACTAGCGCAACCACTATTGCGATCAATATTTGCAAGCTAATAATCCGACCCCATTTCATATAAATAAAAAATTATCACATACCGAAAAGAGCGGGTTATCCGAGGTTTCCTTTTCCCTTGCTTACACAAGGCTGTCGCCTCTGCTGCAAAAAATAATCGCGAATTTTACAAGTTAAGTTTAACTTAAGTCAATAGAAGACGTGATACAACATTTTTATATTTTAATAAATTAATTTTATCAAAAAATACGCGGATAAAAGATGTTATGAGATGTTAAAAGATGATAAATGAAAATAAATGATTTTGCTAATAAACAAAATGGATGAAAAAACCAAAATTATTCTTGTTATTTAGTTATGAAATTTTTGATTGCGAAACATGCAATAACATATCTGCAATACTACTTTGCATCGTTTCTATCAGCCAATTCGGATAAACACCAATAAAGATAATCAGGATAGCCAAAACACCTAACACAAAGCATTCACGAGATGTGATTTCTTTAAGATGCACTACCTTTTCATGGATGGCACCCAATGCAACTCTTTTAACAAGCCATAATGAATAGGCTGCCGTTATCAGTAACGCTAAAGCTGTAATCATACCTAACCAGAAATTAGCTCGAACAGCTCCAATAATAATTAATACCTCACCCACAAAACCAGACGTTCCTGGCAAAGCACAGTTTGCAACGGAAAATAGTACAAACAAAGCTGTAAATCGCGGCATAACCGCTACAATACCGCCATAATCCGCTATTTCCCTAGAATGCGTACGATCGTAGAGCAAACCAACACATAAAAAGAGCGCTGCTGAAATCAAACCATGAGAAAGCATTTGAACCATCGCTCCCTCAATACTAATCTGCTGGAACAGGAAAAAACCTAAGGTGACAAACCCCATATGAACAATGGATGAGTAGGCAATCAGTTTTTTCATATCTTTTTGAACCAACGCCACCAAACCAATGTAAATAATAGCGACTAATGAAAGCGCAATAATGTAATTTGCAAGGTAACGACACCCGTCTGGTGCTATTGGCAACATAAAACGGATAAAACCATATCCTCCAAGCTTTAACATAATGGCGGCAAGCACAACCGATCCTTCTGTTGGCGCTTCCACGTGTGCATCAGGCAACCATGTATGAACTGGCCACATAGGTAGTTTGATACCGAAAGCCAAAAGAAACCCTAATAGAACCGGAATTTGAATAGCCAAGGCTAATGGCGCTTTGTACCATTGAAAAATATCAAAGCTTCCCGTTTGCATGTACAAATAAACAATTGCAACCAGCATGAAAAGGGAGCCAAAAAATGGATACAAGAAAAATTTAAATGCAGCAGCAATCCTTCTTTCACCACCCCATATTCCAATAATAATAAACATTGGAATTAACGTTGCTTCAAAAAAAGCATAAAAGAGCAAGCCATCTAATGCGCAAAACGTTCCTGTCATCAATCCTGACAAAATCAGAAAAGCGCCGAGATACTGGGCTAATTCTGCTTTATCTGAGTTCCACGCTGAAACAACAACGACACAAAGAATAAATGTCGTCAGAATGACTAACCAAAGCGCAATTCCATCAATACCTAGTGCATAAAAAATGTTAAAACGAGTAATCCAGGCAATTTTTTCTACAAACTGCATACCTGCCTGCGTACTATTAAAACCTGCGATCAATAGCAAAGATACCGCAAAGCTGATAAGGCTTCCAATTAAAGCGATACTTTTTGCAATAACTGCTTTAAAACGCTTTCCTGCAAAGATAAGCAATGCTCCAAAACAAATTGGGCACCAAATAATAAAACTTAAAATAGGAAGATTAAGTTTAGACATATAACTCGTAATTCATCCGATTCTAAATATTAACGCTTATCGGCAAAAATAAAGCAGGAAACACAAAAGACTCAATATCATGACAAAGGCATAATGGTACAGGTATCCTGACTGGAAGTGTCGTATGATTTGGGAAAAACAAGCCATTAAACGAACCGAACCATTAACAAACAAACCATCAATTAGTCGAATCTCGCCTAATTTCCAAAATCCTTTACCTAATAATACTGCCATTTGGGTAACGAATTTCTCGAAGAAATCGACAAGTCGCCCAAAAACAAATACTGATTCTAAAATTTTTGCACCAACATGCAGTAATTTTTTTCCTAACCAAGAAAGATAATACTGGTTAAGTAATATTTGATACAAGACTGAATGTTTTTGTGCCAGGATTTTGGGGACTTGCGGTTTTACCAAATAAAAATAAACAGCGGTTCCAACGCCTGCAATCAACAACAAAAATGACAGATCAATAAATCCATGCAAGGTCATGGAAAACGGATTTTGTACTATTTCTCCTAGTTGTTGCATCGCAGGATGTAATGAAGTATCCGTCAAAATTGCATTGGCAAAAAAATCACCTGATAGCAATGGCTTGATTGTTATTCCACCAATCAAAAATGCAGGAATAGCCAGAATGACTAATGGGAAGGTCATAATTTTAGGTACGCTATGCGGCACTTCACCCGGCATGATACCAATATGTTCATGGGATGTTAATTCATCATGTTTAGTCTCACTATCAGCCTGAACCAATCCAAAGCGAGATGTTCCATGAAACACTAGAAAAAGAAGACGGAATGTATAAAAAGCTGTGATAAACACACCTAAATAAGCTGCAATCAAAGCAAAATTAGCTCCATAAACAGAATGGTATTTCAGGGCAATTAAAATACTGTCTTTGGAATAAAATCCCGAGAAAAATGGAATCCCAGCCAAAGATAAAGAAGCAATCCATGTTGTTACCCAAGCAATAGGCAAATACTTCCTTAATCCTCCCATATTCCGGATATCTTGATCGTGATTCATGGCCACAATAACCACACCTGCAGCTAAAAAGAGTAACGCTTTAAAAAAGGCATGCGTCATCAAATGAAATATTGCAGCCGAATAAGCTGAAGCGCCCAAAGCCAAGGTCATATAACCTAATTGAGAAATGGTAGAGTAAGCAATCACTTGCTTGATATCATTTTGAACCATTGCAATCAGCCCCATAAAGAGCGCTGTAATTGCACCTATTATCAACATAAAGGATAAAGCTGTTTCTGAGAGTTCAAATAATGGCGATAACCGAGCAACAATAAAAATCCCGGCAGTTACCATTGTTGCAGCATGAATCAAAGCTGACACTGGCGTTGGTCCCTCCATGGAATCCGGCAACCATAAATGCAAAGGAAATTGAGCTGATTTCCCCATCGCGCCAATAAAGATACACAAGCAAGATACCGTTACCAAATTCCAACCCGTTTCCGGCAAAACCACTTGGGAAATACTATTGCGCAAAGCAAATATATCCGTAAAGTAAAGCGAATTTGTCGCCGAAAATAAAAGTGCAACTCCGGTAATAAAGAAAGCATCACTGATACGATTGATTAAAAACGCTTTTAACCCTGCAATTGATGCACTTGGTTTTTCATACCAAAAACCAATTAAAAGATAAGATGCTAACCCTACAGCTTCCCAACCAAAAAACAGTTGCAGGAAATTATTGGCCATAACCAGCATCAGCATGGAAAAAGTAAAAAAGGCAAGGTAAGCAAAGAATCGACTATTCCCCGGCTCTTCTTTCATGTAGCCAATAGAATAAACATGCACTACCAGTGAAACAAAACTCACCACACACATCATGAGTGCAGTAAGTGAATCCACCATAAAGCCGACTTCAGCTTGAAAAGTATCAGTTGCAATCCAACTATAAATAGATTGATTAAAAACAATATCGTTTGTTGTGCAATATAACGCGTATAAAGAGGACAAAAAGGACAACGATACGCCGGCGACTGTAAAGAAATGCGAGATACGAGGGTGAAGTTGTTTTCCAATCAAACCCGTACCAAATAAGCCTGCCACAATAGCACCCACTAATGGCGCAAAAGGTGCAACCAAAAGCAGATAAACATTCATCTGTTCTGTCATGAAAAAATCTAATAAAACTTGTGGAGACTACCTGTTTGAATTGTACTTTTCAATGCCCGACATATGTTTTCATATGCTCGCTTGCCATCATACCAAATTGACTCACATTTTTGGGCATTTTACGTAGCATGATACCTTTATCGTAAAAACAGGCTGAGTTTTTATCTCAGCCTGTTAACGCACATCTTATGTTTTTTTATTTTTTATCTGGTACATATTGATTGGATTTACGTTCTCTACCAATAGTAGAAACCGGACCATGTCCAGGAATGAACTGAACATCATCACCCAAAGTGTACATATTTTCACGAATTGCTTTAACCAAGGCAGAGAAACTACCTTTTGGCAGATCGGTTCTACCAACTGAACCTGCAAAAAGCACATCACCAGAAATAGCAACTTTTGTTGGTGCGTGGAAAAACACGACATGACCTGGAGAATGACCTGGGCAATGGAATACTTGTAAAGTTTCATTACCAACAGTCACCGTATCTCCCTGGTTTAACCAACGTTCAGGTGTAAACGGCGTTCCAGCAGGTAATCCCCACATACGAGTTTGACTGGTTGCCAATTCTTCCAATAAATAAGCATCTGCTTCGTGCGGTCCTTCAATAGGAACACCAAATTGATCAGCTAATGTTTTCGCACCACCACAGTGATCAAGATGACCATGTGTTACTAAAACTTTTTCCAGTGTCAGTCCTTTTTTTTCAATTTCAGCGGCAATTCTTTGAACATCGCCACCTGGATCTACGACAGCTGCTTTGTTTGTATTTTCATCCCACATCAGCGTGCAATTTTGCTGAAAAGGGGTAACAGGTATGATTTGAAATTTCATATCGATTAAAAAAAGAATTTGAGGGATGGTATTTTTAACAGTAAAAACAAATAATTTTTACCCTATTTTACAGAAATGCCAAAACCGATCAAAATCAGTTAGAAGATTTCTTTTTGACAAATTTCATACATTATGCATGAAAATTCAAAGAATTTTAATGATTTTAGTCGAATTTCCAGTTAAAAAAGGATGTTTTCAATTTATTCAGGACTCTATTTCTAGATAAATTCATTTATTCCCAAAAAACGGTTTAAATGCTTGAAGAAAACAAAAGATCTTATTTTTCAGTTACATCACCTTGCATTTGTTCACAAGGTTTAGCTGTTTGTTCAGGAAACCCTTTCATCATAGAATCAAGTGCCCTTACTTGTTCTTCATTGAGGTGATTCAATTTAAACGATACTTTTTCTATTTTTGTTCCACGAGGCGCAATCTGAATACCGCTAACGCCTAGCTTTTCAAGTTCTTTAGCATGATTGACTGCTGCTTCTTGTGTTTTAAAAACCCCTAATGAGATTGCCCATTTTAATTTGCTATGGTCTTTTATCAAAAAATAACTTTGCACACCTTTACTTTTGAGTTCCTCAATTTTGACTTGTGCTTCCTTTTGATTAATCGCTGGTGGAACAAAAACCATATAGGTATTGTTTTCATAAACAGGGACAACTTCCATATCTTTCTTGTTCAATGAAAGTGATATGACTTTTTGTTTGAAGCGATTTGCTTCAGATTGAGCAAAATACCCAACCTCCATACAACTTCCTGTCGTTGTTATATCTTGCTCTATTTCTTTTATCTTAGCCAACTCCCGATTTATCTCATCTTTGGATACAAGACGCGCATCATTTTCTCGATACTGATAAGAAAAACGTTCTGGCTCACGCTTTCCGGAAGACGGCACATCAAAATATATTTGTTGAAAAACAAATAAAACAATATTTGCCGCAAGTAATATCCAAAAAGAAAATTTCAGCATAATTAATTCATTGAGCCCTGATCGGCATATGCCGCATGTAATCCAACCAAAACCAAATTATCCACAATTTGTGCAGGGATAGAAAGATAAGGTTTAATCAGTTCTGCCGCGCCTCCAGAAAGAACACAACGCACATTACGCAAATGCTTGGCATGAACACTAACAGCATGTTCAATCGCACCGACTTGAGCTGTCATGCAACCATTTCTAATCGCACTTGTCGTATCTATTGCAAAAGGTGGAATATTTTCTGTCATTTGCCCAATATCCGGCAACTGAGCTGTATTGCCAAAAAGGGAATTTGCCATTAAACGAAGCCCTGGCAAAATCATCCCTCCCAGAAACACCCCATCACTAGTTAGAGTATCAATTGTTGTTGCTGTGCCACAAGTAACCACAACAAGATTTTCATTTGGAAAAAGGTAACGCGCACCGATCAATGAGGCAAAACGATCACTTCCCAAACGGTTAGCATTGGCATAAGTATTGGTAACCCCTGCCAATTCAGAAACAGAAGAAAACCAGACCACATCAGGCTGAGACTGCAACTGACCAATCTCGTTTAAGATAGATTGATTAATCCCTTCTCCTGCAACACTTGAAATGAACACTCGTCTGATAGTTAAATCTGAATATCTTTTTTGCCAATCCGTACTCAAACTCTCTATTTCGCCATGCGGTGTCTTTCCTGTATCTATCCAGGACGTGTGTGCAATAGTTAAAGCATAAGCTGGAGCTATTGCCCATTTAATTAGTGTATTTCCTGCATCAATCAATAAAAGCATATTATTGTCTAATCACTTTCAGCACGTAGAAACATTTCACCTGTACCAAAAAACGTTTTTTGCATGTCATTTTAGAATCCGTCATCCGCATTCATCTATAACGGTGACTATTTTTGTATACATAAATTACACATGTTAAAAAGCGTTACTTTTTCCATTATACGCATGCATATCATTGTACATTTGAGTAAAAGCTGACAGTCTTTCTTTTTTAATAAAATTGAATCGTCAGCTAATCGATTCACTTATATTGCTACGAATATGTTTTTATGATCTCTTGATTTATTTGCAACTAAGGTTAGTTCAACATCAATATGTTTGCCCGTGATTTTCAGTATGATGTAACACAAGATGAATTAATAAGTTCTTTCATCAAATTTAAAGTTAAGTTTATTTTAATCAAGCCTACCAAATCATTTTTCAAACAAAGTATTTAAAATGAATGATTCCATTATCTTACTGATTTATCGGTATATTAATTTCTTAAATTAATTTACATTGTTAGTTTAAAATTTTATTTCTCTAACCACTTATTTTTTATATAAAAATGCTCGTCAACGAACGCAAAATTCCAAAGCTTCAAATAACTGAAAAAAATACAGTTATTGCTTTGGGATCTTGGAAAGTTGAGTCTTTGGCATCAAAAGAAATTTTCTCAGCCATTTTAACTGCAGCTAAAACATTACACGGCAAACAAAATTTCTCTTGGGATTTATCTCAAATTACAGACTTGGATTATATTGGGGCACAGTTTTTCTGGGATACTTGGGGACAACAATATCCAACTCAAATCGCCCTGCTTCCCGAACATGTTGCTTTTTTTGAGCGAATTAAAGATTTCGGAGAGTTGGCTTTAGATAAAAATGCCAAACCGCCCTTTCGTCCTATTATTTTTTTCAAAGAATTTTGGAATAAAGCACGTAGCCATTTTATTGACTGGATCACATTAACCGGACAATTCATTCTGGATTTTTCTACTTTAATAAAAAATCCTCTAAATGGTCCTTGGAAAGAAATTTCTGCAAACATATATAACGCAGGAACACGTGCAGTTGGCATTATTGCCTTAGTGGGTTTTCTTATTGGTGTTGTACTTTCATACCTTTCTGCCAGTCAGTTGCATAATTTTGGCGGTGACCCATATCTAGTCAACTTATTAGGAATTGGCATTACCCGAGAACTAGGTCCTTTGCTTGCAGCTATTTTAGTTGCAGGACGATCGGGATCTTCCATGACTGCCCAAATCGGTGTGATGCGTGTAACAGAAGAACTAGATGCAATGAAAGTGATGGGTATGTCACATGGGTTCCGTTTAGTACTACCCAAAGTCCTCGCTTTATCCATTGTCATGCCACTTTTAATTATGTGGACCATTATTGTGGCTTTAATCGGCGGCATGTTAGCTGCCAAAATGTCCATTGGATTATCTATTAGTTATTTTATTACTGCCTTGCCAAGTGCTGTTCCGGTAGCCAATTTAGCAATTGGTCTTGGAAAAGGAATCATCTTCGGTTCTTTAATTGCATTAGTATCTTGTCATTTTGGATTAAGAATCAGACCCAATACAGAAAGTTTGGGACAGGGAACAACTAGTGCCGTAGTCAGTGCTATTACCGTTGTAATTTTAGCTGACGCGGTATTTGCAATGGCGCTTCAACATGTAGGATGGTCATGACCCAAGAAAAAACAAATGACATCATCCGAATAGAAAAATTGTGGACACAATTCGGAGAAAACGTTATCCACCGAGATCTTGATTTAGTCATTAATCGTGGAGATATTGTTTCATTGATTGGTGGGTCTGGATCAGGAAAAACAACCTTACTGAGACAAATGCTTGGTCTTCAAAAACCAAGTCGAGGAAAAGTATCTGTATTCGGTCAAGATATAACTAACATTGCAGAAAAAGAAAAAAAATCTTTTTACACTCGATGTGGTGTGTTATTTCAGCAAGGTGCCTTATTTTCTGCGTTATCCGTTATGGAAAATGTTGCCTTGCCTATGCGGGAATTACGCATTTTGCCAGATAAACTGATTGAAGAATCTGTTTTAATGAAACTTCAAATGGTGGGTTTAAGTGCCAAAGATGCTGTAAAAATGCCTTCAGATTTATCTGGTGGCATGATAAAAAGAGTTGCTTTAGCAAGAGCGTTATCACTAGAACCAGAATTACTTTTTCTGGATGAGCCAACAGCAGGATTGGATCCCGTTTTATCCGATAGTTTTGTTGAGCTTTTACGTTCTTTACATGATGAACTGGGTCTAACTGTTGTCATGGTTTCGCATGATCTGGATTCGATTTTACAGTTGTCCACCCACATTGCCGTACTTGCTGAAAAACATGTTCTTATAAAAGGAACACCTCAAGAAGTCATAAAAGTGAATCATCCGTTTATTCAAGAATTCTTTTTAGGAAATCGTGGTGAACGTGCTTTAACCGGATTGTCAGACCGGGATTCTTCTCAAAAACAGGAGAACAAATAATGGAAAGTAAATCACATGCATTAATGGCGGGATTATTTACTTTAGGATTATTAATCGCCGTATTACTAGGAGGATGGTGGTTAAATCGTGATAAAACAGAACTGGTTCCCTATGTGATGGCAACAAGATTATCTGTTGCAGGTTTAAATCCTCAAGCAACCGTCCGCTTTCGTGGATTAGATGTCGGAAAAGTTTCTGACATTCGTTTTGATCAATCTGAACCGGGTCAAATTCTCGTTTTCTTCGGCGTTCGTCCTGAAACACCTATGACCAGTTCCACATACGGAACTTTAGCTTACCAAGGTGTAACGGGTATCGCCTACATTGAACTGAATGATGATGGTTCCAATTCTCAGCCTTTAGCAAGTTCAGAAAACGATATTGCCTGCATTGAAATGCGACCTGGATTGATGGCTGCATTACAAACCAAAACAAATTCCATTTTGGATGAAACCCGAAAATTAACAAAAGAAATGGCAATGCTATTTCAAAAAGAAAATCAGGAAGTCATCATTGAAACTTTAAGAAATATTAGTAAAGCAGCACAAGAACTTGAAAGAACCTCACGAAAACTACAACCAACATTAGAAAAATTACCTGAATTAGCGGATAAAACAACAAAAGTAATGGACAATGTTGCCATTTTATCTAGTGATTTGAAATCAATTGTTGGCAGTAGCAACCCGAGTGAATCTCTTTCACAATTAGAATCATTAGCATCAGATTTGGATACGTTGGTTCAATCCCTCAACACAACAGTAGACCAATTCAATCAACGTCCAACAGGTATTTTATTTGGTTCTCCAGGTCCTCTTCCTGGACCAGGTGAACCCGGATTTAGCGCAAAATCGAATTAACGGGCAGGAGTTTTTATGAAACAACATCATTTTTTTTCCGGGTTATTAATTGCTATCAGTTTGCTCTTTTTTGGTGGATGCGCTTTTAACTCCCAACCTTCTGCATTGCAGTATGATTTGGGACCAACTTCATCCATAAAAACAAAACAGATACTATCTTCTGATGTACCTGCAATTATGGTTTCCCAAGTTGATGCTCCTGCTTGGTTAAACAATAACAAAATGTATTACCGACTCGCGCAAGTTAATGAACAGCAAACCCGTTTTTATACGAGAACCCTTTGGAATATGCCTCCTGCCAAATTGTTCCGTGAATATCTTAAATCCCATATTGTTTCTTCCGGTGGTGAAATTGGCGGAAAAAAAATATCTACCGCCAATACAATTCAACTGTTCATTTACATAGAAGACTTTAGCCAATATTTTTACACGGATGAAAATAGTGAGGGTCGTATCGCTTTGCGTGCCTCTATCTTGAATCAAGATGGAGTACTGACACAAAAAAGCTTTTATAAGGCAATAAAAGCACCGACTCCTGATGCAGCAGGTGGTGTACAAGCTCTAGCAACAGGAACAAATGAAGTTATCATAGAAATATTGCATTGGATTGAGAAAAATTATAAAAAAGAGTAACGCTATTAAGCTAATGCGTAATGGTTAAGCTCTTTTCTAAATCAATTCATCGGCCGTCTTCTTTTTTAAGAACAGCCTCGCTTGTTTATATATTTTTAATTATTTACGCAAGTCTTTATCCCTTTTCAGGGTGGCGCTTTTCTGGAGCGTCACCTTTCTTTTTTCTTTTTACGTCATTACCAAGGTATTGGACTCAGTTTGATGTTTTAATCAATGTTATTGGCTATGTCCCATTAGGAATATTGCTATCGGCTGCTATCTCTCCACTATTAAGGGGATTTAAAGCATTTTTATTTGCCTTTGTTGTTTGCTTACTTTTATCTTTGATAATGGAAGCCTTACAAGTGTATTTACCCAATCGAGTTCCCTCTAATTTAGACTGGATAATGAATAGTACAGGTGGGTTTATAGGCGCCATTTTAGGAACGAGTTTGACTCCTATTTTATTTAGAGAAGATCGTGCTCATTACTTTATTCAGCGTTGGATACGTTTCGGATCAAGTCGTGTATTAATCATTCCTATGTTATGGCCGCTTTCTCTGATTTATCCACAAAATTATCTGTTTGGCTTGGGAGATATTTTTCCAGTTATTTCTGAGTTTCTTTCTGTTTTCTGGGATCAGCCCATTCATCTTTCTTTTCAAATCATAGGCCAACTTCAATTAACCCCTCAACAATATTGGTTATCTGAAACCATTATTACTGCAACAGGTCTTGCTGGTGCTGTTTTGACCTTGCTTTGTATTTTAAAAAGAAACTCCCCTCGCATTTTTTTAGCGACGTTGCTGATTATTATTGCGTTGGTTTTCAAATCTTTAGCGTGCGCTTTATTTTTTGAACCACAAAATGCTTTGATATGGCTAACTCCAGGTGCAATTGGAGGAATGATCGTTGGCATCCTAATGCTTTCCGGCTTAATTTTTACCTCACCACTTATTCAACGTCGAGTTGCTATTTACATGTTATTAACCAGTATCATGACCATAAACATTTTGCCTGAAAATCAGTATTTTCTTTCGACATTACAAATGTGGTCTCAAGGGCAATTTCTTAATTTCAATGGTGCCGCATACTTTTTAATGTTAATTTGGCCTTTTTTAGCACTTTGTTTTTTGTTCCAGTCAATTTACAACCTCCGTCAGAGTGAGTAACATGATTTTTTCTGGAAAATCTTTTTTATCATTTGAAATACGCATCCCAATTTGATACCTGATAATAAAGAAAGATAACGAAAATGAACGCAAACACAACCAGTTTTTTTGTTACCGGTCCTGCAGGGCAATTAGAGTGCGCACTGAATCTTCCGAAAAATGCACCTGTTGGTATAGCACTTTTAGCACACCCACATCCACTTTATGGTGGAAGAATGGATAACAAAGTCGTACAAATTATGACTCGAGCTTTTACTGAATTGGGATATGTTGTCGCTAGAATGAACTTCCGAGGTGTGGGACGTTCACAGGGTGCACATAATGGTGGAATTGGAGAAGCCGAAGATTTGGCAATCGTTTTAGAGCATGTAAAAAAAGATTATCCTGAATTACCTGTTGTTTTGGGAGGTTATTCATTTGGCACCTATGTGCAATCCAAGTTATACCAAAAGTTGGTTTCTGAAGGAAATCCTCCAAAACGCATGGTATTAGTCAGCGCAACTGCTGGAAAATGGACGCTATCTGATGTTCCTCAAAATACGCTTTTAATTCACGGTGAAAATGACGATATCATTCCATTAGACGATCTTTTTGATTGGGCACGTCCACAGGATTTATCTGTCGTTGTTGTCACTGGAGCGGATCATCTTTTCAATCGCAAACTCCATCATATTCAAGACATCATTATAAAAAACTGGAATATCTAACTTTTGCGTTATATTTCCATCTTTAATATGTAATTATTCAGAGTTTGACCGTTTGTTTTAATGATGAAAAAAATACAGTCTTTTCTTTTGCTTTTATTTTTTCTTTTTGGGCTCTCCAATGCTTTTGCCCAGACTGTATCCCCGCCACCTATTGCTGCACGTTCATGGCTATTGTTAGATGTTGTCAGCGACCAGGTTTTAGCGTCTCATGATGCGCATGCTCGAATTGAGCCTGCATCATTAACCAAATTAATGAGTGCTTACGTCATCTTTAATGCCATTAAAGAAAAACATATTCAACTTAACAACGTTACGACACCATCTGATCGAATCTGGAAAGAAAATCAACGAGGGAAAAAAATGTTTATAACCCCTCACACTCCCATCAAAATCCAGGATCTTTTATATGGCATGATTGTGTTATCCGCCAATGATGCCACGATGGCATTAGTTGACGCCATTGCTGGAAGTGAAAAAACGTTTGTTTCATTAATGAATCAAGTCGCAAAACGTATTGGAATGAAATCAACACATTTCAGTAATCCATATGGTTATGCAGATAAAGAAAACTATTCCACTGCTTATGATCTTTCTATTCTTGCTAACCATTTAGTTCAAGATTTCCCGGAACTTTATAAAACGTATTCTATTCGTGAGTTTACTCACAACCGCATCCATCAAAGTAATCGAAATCGTTTATTATGGTTAGACCCAACAATTGACGGAATAGAAACAGGACATACTTCAACAGGAGAATACAGCTTTATTACTTCTTCTGTGCGATATGGTATTACTGGAGAAAGAAGATTAATTGCTATTATTATTGGAGCCGATTCCACTTTAGCAAGAGCACAAGACAGTTTAAAGCTACTCAATTGGGGTTATGAAAATTTTGATACTGTAAAACTATTTAACCAGAATCAGGAAATTGCGGTTTTAGATGTTTGGAAAGGATCAAACAACAAACTTTCTATTGGATTCAATTTTGATGCCTATATCAGTGTCCCTAAAGGATCTGCCTCGAATCTGATTTCACGCATAGAACATAATGAACCACTTGTTGCGCCAATCTTAAAAAACACTCAAGTTGGGACACTCAAAATCATATTAGATAATCAAGTCATTACTGAACTGCCTGTTGTCGCTTTGGAAAATGTCAGCGTAGCAAGCATTTTAGGAAGGATAAGCGATACAATTAAGTTATGGTTTAAATAAAGGAATTAGAATGCATGTTGAGCGAAACAAAGATTTGATTGAATACCCGTGTGATTTTCCACTCAAAATCATGGGAGCAACACATGACGATTTTTTATCTACTGTTACCAAAATCGTTAGTGCGCATGATCCTGATTTTGATGCAAGTACAATCGAAACTCGTCATTCTTCCAATGGAAATTACTTAAGTGTTACCGCTACAATTCGGGCAACAAGTCGTGAACAGCTTGATAATGTATATATGGCATTAACTTCACATCCTTTAATCAAAATAGTTCTTTAAATCAAACTATTCTTTTCAAAACCATATAACGTGACACTTGATGGCTGTAACTGACTCAATCATTGTTCGTAATCTCGGGATTTTACCGTATGAACCTGTATTGAATGCCATGCAGTTTTTTACAAAGAAACGAACCGTCGATACTCCTGATGAAATATGGCTTTTGGAGCACCCTTCCATTTACACATTAGGTCAAGCTGCTGATCCTATACATGTACTCAACTCACAAAATATTCCTGTTTTTCAATCGGATCGGGGTGGTGAGGTTACTTATCACGGGCCAGGTCAAGCGGTTGTCTATTTATTACTTGATATCAAAAGGAGGATGAAAAACCGCTTATTGGTCAAAGAATTAGTTCGTACTATTGAACAAGTTGTCATTGATACCTTAGCGGATTATCACTTATTCGGAGAACGTAAATCGGGCGCACCCGGTATTTATTTATCTCAAAATGATGTGGAAAGAAAATGGCAAGGCGCTAAAATTGCTGCATTAGGTCTTAAAGTAAAAAGCAATGGATGCACTTATCATGGGTTTTCATTAAATGTCGCAATGGATTTACTTCCTTTTTCCGGAATCAATCCTTGTGGTGATGCAAATTTGATATCTGTCGACATGCAAAGCCTGGGAAAACATTATTCTGTTTCTGAAGTACAGCATCAACTAGTGAAAAACCTTTGTCGTCATTTAAATGTTCAAGCCAGCTTTCAACAAGGTCTTCCTTTATTAACCGAAAACATGATGAAAGAATAGGAATTTTAATGCAAAAAGAAAAACAAAAAGGTGCAGAAAAAGTTGCTCGTCTCCCCATCAAAATTGTACCCCAAGCCCCCTTGCCGAAGCCGGATTGGATTCGAGTAAAAGCAAATTCATTCTCATCACGTTTTTATGAAATAAAAAATTTACTGCAAGAACAAAATCTTGTGACTGTTTGTGAAGAAGCCAACTGTCCTAACAAGGAAGAATGTTTTGGAAAAGGAACAGCAACATTCATGATTTTAGGAGACAAATGTACGCGTCGCTGTCCTTTTTGTGATGTTGCGCACGGCAAACCCGATGAACCAGATGCATCCGAACCTGAAAAAATTGCCTTGGCTATTGCTAAATTAAATCTTACTTACGCTGTTATTACTTCTGTCAATCGAGATGATTTACGAGATGGTGGCGCTGAACATTACGTGAAATGTATACAGAAAATTCGTCAGTATTCGCCTCAAACAAGTATTGAAATACTAACGCCTGACTTTCGAGGTCGAACAGAAAAAGCACTAGAAATTCTTAGCCAATCCTTACCTCATGTTTTTAATCATAATTTGGAAACTGTTCCCAGCTTATATAAAGCGGTCCGTCCGGGAGCTGATTATCAACACTCATTAAATCTTTTAAAACAATTTAAAGAACGTTATCCCAACGTTATAACAAAATCTGGTTTAATGGTTGGCTTAGGTGAAACAGACGAAGAAATCCTACAAGTCATGCATGACTTGCGTGAACATAATGTTGATATGTTAACAATTGGACAATATTTAATGCCATCAAAGCATCATTTACCCGTTACACGGTATGTGCATCCGGATACTTTTGAATCATTTAAAAAAGCGGCTTACCAAATGGGTTTTGTTCATGCCGCAACAGGACCATTGGTTCGCTCAAGTTATCATGCTGACCAACAAGCACATCGTGCCGGAATCACATAACTTAAGCGAACCAATTTAAAACGAATTAGCTTTTGATAAGAAGGATTTCATCCTCATCCAAACCGAATATCTCATAAACGATCATATCCAGTTCGTTCATGGTGTAATTCAGTTCAGCATCTCTACTGATAATGCTGTTTCTTTCTTGATGGAAATAATCTGACCACAACTGGAGACTATCCTCAGGAATATCAACACCGAAACAAGCAATAATTTCTTTTCTAAAGGTATCAAAATCATGCGCAAACCAATTTTTTAAGGTGTCACTTAATTTTGCTGCCAATTTTTGTGGAGACAAGTTATATGCAGTTGAACCTTGGAAATAACGTACCGCATCACGACGCTCCAATGTTTTTTCTAAAAGGAAATTCGCATATCGACCCATTTTTGCTCTATCTAAGCCTTCTGCATTAGGAACAGGCAATGCCTCAACATGGTGTGGCTGAATTTCATAAGTACCATCATCTGTTACTTTAGCCATCAATTTAAGCAATTTTTGCAGTGGTGTTGAATTCAAAAGCCCGAACAAGAAGAAGTCAGCATTAGGAATATAATAACTGCCACTTCCGTATTGCGCTTCATTTTGTCCAATGACAAACCCAGGATCTTTTTGCATTGGCGAGTAACCTAAACGAACTTCATTTTCCTTGACTTCATAGGTTTCAGCATAATCAATCTCATACCACTTCATATCACCAGATCTTTGTTCCAGCTTGTCTTTGAACTGTTCCAAATGTTTTTTAATCGCAGGATAGGAGTCAATATTGACCTTACCTTTTGGTGTATAAATCAAGAAATGCAAATCAATGTCGGCATGCCATCTTTTAAGTGTTTCGCAAGGAAAATAAGGTTTTAAAACTTCTCCTGACTTGGAATCTTCCTGCATGATTTTTTTGTATGTATTGATATCAACGACAAAAGCAGCATCAACATTAACAGGCACACCAGTACGAACAGAACCGTAGAGATCTTTTACCGTTGGATGACCTTTTGTCAGTTTATCTTGCAAACTAGCAACAACACTTTCGTTTAACCATTGGAAAGTCTTGCCGGACAACATGTTTTCAGCATTTAACAAAAGATAAAAACGTTGATATTCAGCTACATCATCAACCATTTTGATTAATGAAAAGCGCTCATAAATCGTTCTTTTATGAACTAATGAATACACTCGGATTTCATCCAAATTAGTCAGCAAGAAAAATTTGCTACCTGGTGTTCCTTTTGCCTCTTTTTTTGCTAATGCAATAGGGGTTATTTTCTGATCACCAGTAATGCCATCCAGATTCAAAGAAGATGGTCCCATGATTTTCATTAATGAAACAACCTGAGAATTTTCCTTTTCAAACAATCCTAATGCTGCATCAAAATAACTACCTTCTTGTGCAGACATATCTTTTAACGTGTAGGAGTCTGTTGATTCAGGTTTATATCCTAAAATATCAACTAGTATATTTTTTAGAAAAGCTGCATGCTGAGTGGAGCGATCCTCAAAATTCAGTGTAGCAATATTTTTTGCCCAATCTTGAAGAATTTGCTGATGTGCAGATGGAATCTGCTCCTGCTGAAGCGCATTAGCTAAAGCTCGTGTATGGAAAAGTTTGTTGTTGGCAGAAATATTTGTGTTTTCCATAGATTTCCCTAGTTAATAAAACGTTAAATCCCAAATATATTGTTGAATATCAAGTACTAAAAAAAACAAGAACCGTTAATGTAATCATGAAAACCAAAATAACACAATGTTTGTAGTCAGATTTTTATAGTTAACTCTGTGTATTCTCAAATTCATATTGTATAAAAGGGAATAAAAGTGAACTATTTTATAATTAAAAAACAAAAGGCAAACTGATATCTATATGGCGAAATTGATAATGGATTCAAATACCTTTTTGATTGATTGGAACAAAAACTTAAAAACAGGTTTGGACGAACTCGACGTTATTCATCAAAAATTATTTACATTAATTGACGAACTGTCCCATTCTGATTCAGAAAATGTAATGTCTATTTTTGATGATTTACGACATTTTGTACTGTCTCATTACCAATATGAAAAAAACAGTTTGCAAAAACAATCTACTCATCTTGAGTATCAGCGTTTACATCTTACCTTTCATAAAAACTATATCGATTATCTTGATCAGATCAAAAGCATTATTTTAGAAAGCCCTGCAGAAGTAAATCATATATCTGCTTTTCTGTTGAAATGGCTGAAATGGCATATCACTTTTTCAGATACCTTTTGGACAAAAAAAATTATTCATCCTGAATTAGAAAGTATCCCAGAGGAAACTGACTGGCATCAAATGGCTGAATTTCAAAAAGTTTACTGCGAACTCGGACAAAAAATTCTCGAAATCGCTCAATTAAATTTACGTATCAATAACAAAATTGCCAAACAAAAAATGATGGAAAGTAATTTTGCTTTATCCAACGCACAATTACAGGCCATGATCAACTTTTCTAATAGTTTGGAATATTGGGAGGATCCAGACGGAAAAATAAAATATGTTTCTCCCTCATGTGAACGTATAACAGGGTATCCCGTAAATGATTTTCTAGAAAATCCAGATCTACTTTATGACATCATTTACCCTGAAGATCGTTATATGATGGAAAAACACCGTGTAAATAAAGCTTTTCAAGAAGAAAACGAACAAGAAGTGTTTTACCGCATCAATAAACGAGACGGCAACATTATTCATGTCGCTCATAATTGTCATGTCATTTATGATCAGGAAAATCGTTTGCTTGGACGTCGTGGCAGTATTCGGGATAGAACGGAATTACAGCAGAAAGTAGAACAGCAACAACTTGCAGAAACAGTTTTCACATCTGTTAATGAAGCTGTGTTGGTTACCGATAGAAACTGGAATATTCTTCGTATTAATCCTTCCTTTTCAAAAATAACAGGCAAATCTTTTGATGAAGTAAAAGGAAGCAAAGCGAATCTTCTATTTGATAATACAGAAGAGCGTATCCAGCGTATTGTTGAACTCGTTGAAGAAATTGGTTTTTGGGAAGGAGAAGTTTTAGGGTATAGAAAAGATAAACCACCTTATGATTGTTGGATTTCTATTTATTCTGTAAAAAATCAAGGACAACTTCTCAATCATGTTCTTGTTTTTTCCGATATCAGTGACAAGAAAAAGAATGATGAGAAAATATATAAGTTAGCTCATTTTGATCTTTTAACAGATTTACCTAACCGCACCCTTTTTTTAGAACGTCTACGACAAGCTATCCTTCAAGCAAAACGACAATCTCATTTATTAGCATTGATGTTTGTCGATCTGGACAAATTTAAACTGGTCAACGACACATTAGGTCATTACATAGGCGACTTATTACTGAAAGAAGTTGCCAATCGACTTAACGAATGTATTCGCCAATCCGATACAGCTGCACGAATTGGCGGAGATGAATTTGTCATTTTATTACCGACTATTACCTCTGAAGAGGATGCTAAAAAAGTAGGTGAAAAAATTCTAGAAAGGGTCAGAGAAGATTATTTACTTGATGGCAATCTAGTCAATGTTGGTGTCAGTATCGGTATTGCGATTTTCCCATTGCATGGAAAAACCCATGAAGAATTGCTTACCAATGCAGATGCCGCTATGTATCAAGCAAAACACGGAGGTGGTCATTCTCTCATTTCATTTAGTGAATTATCAAAATAACTTTATACGACGGTTATTTTTTACCCCGTTCTTTAAGCGCACGTGAAACCAACTTATCCATAACCTGAATGGTCATATCCTGAGCCTGTTCCTCAGTTCTAATAAAACTATTTCCTTCACTAACAATACCTAAAGAAGTCATATATCGACCATCAATAATGAAGACAGGTACCCCTTCAATCTGATAAACAGTTTGTAATTGATTAGCCTCATCGCACAAAGTTTGAACTGAAAAGGATTGATACATATCTAGAAATTTCTGACGATCTATTTGATGTTTTTCAACAAAATCGGCTATGCGTGTTTCATTATCAAGGCGTGTTCTTCTGATTTGAACCGCATTAAAAACCTTATCTTGCATACTACTTGATAATTTATTCATTGCCGACAAAGTATAGTAAATACGTTGTTGTCGAGCTGTGGTTTCTCCGTAGTTCACATGAACTCGTTTAAATACAATTTTATTTTTATTTTTTTCTGCCCACTTTACCAATTTGGACTCAAACGAATAACAATGGGAGCAAAAGTAACCAAAAAACTCAATAACTTCGATTTTTTTTCCTGTAGTAGTCGGCTGAGGATTTTCAGGTACTAAATAATCCACACCAATTTGAGGATTATCTGGTGATGCCCATAAAAGATTCGATGAAACCGCAAGTCCAATAATAAGAAATATCTTACAAAAAAACTTCATGACAACTTTCTAACGAATGATTAAGAACGGGTTGTTGTAAACTCGATTCCACTTTTTCTTAAATTTTCCTGTACTGCTTCCAAATTCTTTTGAGAATATGGTCCTAAACGAACTCGATAAAAAACACTATTTGGAGTTTTAACTTCACTTATTGCTGCTTCCATACCGAGCAAAGCTAATCTTGCTCTCATGTTTTCTGCTTCTTTTTTATCGCGATAGGCACCTGCCTGAATGTAATTCAAAGATGTATTTGACGCTGCACTTTTCTTTGTTAATTCCGATATGATTGAAGCTTCAGCTGCCATTTTTTTATAGTTTTCCTTTGCAGGATCACGATTGACATACATTGGCTCATTCGGATCTGAACACGTCTTTTTTTCTAACGTTTTATCATGTTTGCTCATTTTGCTATTAAACGGCATAGGAGAGCGCGTAATAATAATTGCGATAATAATCGCAATTATTAGTCCTGTTATGACCCCTCCTACAAAACTTAGCAGAATATTATTTTTCCAGAGAGTACTAAACTGGAATCGTTTTTGAGATTGTTTACGTGACATTTTCGTTACATCTTATTAGGGGTTGAAACACCTAAGAGTGCCAAACCATTTCTCAATACCTGTTGTGTTGCATATAACAACGTCAATCTGGCCAGTTTTAACATTTCATTATCAACCAAGAAACGTTCCGCATTGTAATAACCATGTAAAGCTGCTGCCAAATCACGTAAATAAAAAGCAACCTGATGAGGACCTAACTCCTGTAATGCGTGTTTCAGCATTTCAGGATAATCTGCCAACTTACTCATCAAAGTATATTCATACGGTGATGTTAATGGTGACAAATCAACAGATTCTAACGTAGCAACATCACCACCCCACTGTTCAAATACAGAACAGATACGAGCATGCGCATATTGTATGTAATATACGGGGTTTTCATCCGACTGAGAAAGTGCTAAATCGACATCAAAGACAAACTCTGTATCCGCTTTTCGAGAAATTAAGAAAAAGCGAACAGCATCCCTACCCCTTGTAATATCACCATTCCCTGACCACTCAATCAAATCTCTTACTGTTACATAAGATCCGGCCCGTTTTGAAATCTTAACCTCAGCACCATCCTTCATGACTGTAACCATTTTATGAAGAACGTACCCCGGATAATTCACTGGAATACCCATGTTAACAGCTTGTAATCCAGCTCTAACACGTGCAACCGTACCGTGATGATCACTTCCCTGAACATTAATAACAGTCTGATATCCTCTTTCCCATTTATTAATGTGATAAGCAACGTCTGGCACAAAATACGTATAGTTACCATCCGTTTTTTTCATAACACGATCTTTATCATCACCATATTCGGTTGTTTTCAACCAAAGGGCTCCATCCTTTTCAAAAGTTTTACCTTCTTTTTGCAGTGTCTCTACCGCATTACTGACTTTGCCATCAGTATAAAGTGATGATTCCAAATAATAATTATCGAAATGAATCCCAAATGCCTGCAAATCGTTATCTTGCTCATTTCTGAGATAAGTCACGGCAAAAAGACGGATTGCATCAATATCATCTGGATTTCCATTAGCCGTTACTGCAGGACAATCACGAGCGGTAATCGTTTTCTTGGCTAAAAAGTCTGCCGCAATATCCGCTATATAATTTCCGTTATAAGCTTCCTCTGGCCATGCTTCATCACCCGGTTTTAATCCTTTCACTCTCGCTTGAACTGATCGAGCCAAATTTTCAATTTGAACACCGGCATCGTTGTAGTAGAACTCACGAGTCACTTCATATCCTTGAGATTCAAACAATGCGGATAAAGCATCACCCAAAGCACCTTGTCTGCCATGCCCCACATGTAAAGGACCTGTTGGATTAGCCGACACGAACTCAATCATAACCTTCTTACCGTTTCCGATATCACATTTACCGTAATTTTCCTTTTCATCCAAAACAGAACGAATTACAGCTTGCTTTGCATTTGAAGTCGTTCGAAGGTTAATAAATCCAGGACCTGCCACTTCAGCAGATTCAATTAGCCCCTCTCTCTCAGGTTGTGTTAATAAATGACTGACAAGAGCTTGAGCTAATTCACGAGGATTTTTTTTCAACGGTTTGGCTAATTGCATTGCGACATTGCAAGCTACATCTCCATGAGATGGATCACGAGGACGTTCCAATGAAACTTTTGGACGGATTTCTGTACCACTTAATAATGGAAATAAAGCTTTTTCAAGCAACTCTATAATTTGCTGTTTTTGTTGTTTTAGCATGAAAGTAATCCAGAATAAAAGAATATCAGTCAAGGCAGATAATTATAATCCTGCTTTGCCAATATCTAAAAAAGAACCGTTCTTTTTTAATTCGCATTCTAAAAATAAAATTGGCTTTCCAATATTCAATTCTTCAATTTTGATCTCAAAATAACTATAATGGAGTTTTGTTTAAAGTACTTAAACATTTTTAACTATCATGGACACTTTAACAAAAAGTCTCATCCTTGTTAAACGATATGATATCTAAAATATTGCAGCAATCTGTAAAAGTAGCAGATTCTAATAACACAGAAATTCTATTTGCGACCTTACAAACTATACTGGATATCTTCCCAGATATACTTTTTGTTATAGACACCAATTTTACCTATGTTGCAGCAACAAAATCTTTTGCTCAACATCTAGGAAAAGCTTCTGTAGAAGAAATAATCGGGAAAACCGCTTTTGATCTTTATGAAGATAAAGCAATAGCTCAACTTTATACTGAAGACGATAAAAAAGTTTTTGCCACAAAGCAAAATATCATCGACTTCATTGAGCCTGTAACGGATAAAAACGGAAATCGTCAATACCACCTTTTATCTAAGTATATCTTGACCAATCAAACTGGTGAGCCTATCGGAATACTAGGTATTTCAAAGAACATTACAAAAGACATCAAAACAAAACAGCAACATATACAAGAAATTCAATTTCTTTTTACATTACCAACGGATGCACACTCAGCTATATTGATTGATATTACAGACTGGAAGATTATTGATCAAAAATTTCACCACGAAAAAAAATATATTCCATCATTTGATTCTTTGGAACATATGCTTCAAGTGGCGCGTACTACAATTTCTAATGAGGGAACAGAAGGATACAATTTTTTCCATCAATTTTCCCCAGAGTTTCTTTTAGATTTATACAGTAAAGGACAAACCTCACTGAATTTTGAATGTCAAATGCTTCTTTCTGATAACGATTCAATATGGTTGCTTAATGAGTTGCGATTAATGAAAGATCCGGAAAACGAACATCTCATGCTTTTCCTTACGATATTTGACATTGATCATAAAAAACAAGAAGAAGAACGTCTTATTAAAGCTGCAACAACAGATCAGATGACCAAAGTCATGAATCGTGCCACTTCCAGAAAAGAAATTGAAAAATATCTTGCGGGTCCTGGCGCAAATGGTATTCATGCTGCATTTATGATTGACTTGGATAACTTTAAAAAGGTCAATGATACTTATGGTCATCAAGAAGGTGACATGTTACTTATCAGACTTGCAAGAGGTATAAAAAGCTGTTTCCGTGAATCTGATATTGTTGCTCGTATTGGCGGTGATGAATTTTTTGTTCTCGCAAAAAATATGATGGATCCAAACGCAATAAAAGCAAGGGCAAATCAATTACTTCAAGCCGCAAGAGAGTCTCATACTCCTTTAACAGCATCACTTTCTTCTGTCAGTATTGGCGTAAGCATCTATCCAAAAGATGGAAAAACACTTGGTGACCTCTACATTCGAGCAGATGAGGCCCTTTACAAAGCCAAACAGCTTGGTAAAAATCAAGCAAGTTTTGCTTCAGAGCTATAACAAATTACAAAAAAACAAAAGGCAGATATCGATATCTGCCTTTTTTCTGATTTAAAGAGTTGTTGATATCTTTATCCCAAATTATTTTTGGGGTCTTTGTTCCCAACGATCCTTTCCCTTATGGCGAGGAGGTCTAGGCATCGCTTCAGCATCAAATATTTTTTGTTGCTCTGGTGTTAATGTCGCATAGAATGTTTTCACTGCTTTCAAGTGTTCTTCCATTCTGGCTTGTTTTTCTTTCATCAAATCCAACACCTTTTGCATTCTTTCCGGTGTAGTTAACTTATCAAAATCTTCCGGTGCTTTAGGTTTTGCTGGCGGCATATTTTTCATAGTCGCATCTGTATACGCTTTCCATGCACTTTCCTGATTTGGAGAGAGTTTCAATTTTGCATACAAATCCGCATTTCTTTTTTCGACCATTTCTTTCCACTGTTCTGGATCAAATCTAAATTGCTTTTTGCCATATTTATGTGGTCCTTGAGAAACTGGACAAGCATCATTACTGTATTGGGGAGTTGCTTCTTTATTTGATTGTGTTGCAGAAGCAGTGAGTGTTAATCCGGATGCACCAAGGCAAAGTATGGTTGCCGCAGCGATAAGTGATTTATTCCATTTTTTCATCGTACACTCTTTCATAAAAGATTAAATATAGGAGAGTACGATCAGTATAACCAAAGGTCTTAAAACAGTTGTTTCAATTCTTTTGTGAATGTAACAATTTGTTTTTAAGTACCTTTGATTAAATAATGTTTTTCCTGTGATCTTAGAAAAAGTATGAAATATTTTGTTGCAAATTGCGCGTCGATTTAAAAAACCGACGCAGCAAAATGACAATCTTTTATTCTTCGTAACGATTTACCAAGTGACCAACACCCTCGATAATCACTTCAACGGTACTTCCTGGGCGCATAGAACCAACACCGACAGAAGTTCCACAAGAAATAATATCGCCTGGTTCTAATGTCATATCATGAGAAATCATGCTAACCAGTTTTTGTGGGGTAAAGACCATGTCACTGATAGGATAATTTTGACGCTCAGTTCCATTCAAAATGGTTTTGATTACCAATTTGCTTGGATCAACATCGGTCACAATACCTGGTCCAAAGGAACCAAATGTATCAAAGCCTTTAGCTCTGGTCCATTGTGCAAATGTTGGATCTTTCTTAATGATTTCACCTGCGGTTACGTCATTGCTGCAGGTATAACCAAAAATATAATCGTTTGCTTCTTCTTCAGATACTTCTTTGCAACGTTTTCCGATTACGATTGCTAATTCGCCTTCATAAACAACTTTACCATCATAGGATTTTGGTTTTTTAACTGCGTCACCATCACCAATAAAAGCAGTACCTGGTTTTAACAAATAAAGAGGTTCGGTTGGAGCAGGCACACCTAATTTAGCTGCTAATGCATTGAAGTTGTTCCATAACAAAATCATTTTAGTTGGAACACAAGGTGTTAACAATTTTACCTCTGAACGCTTTACAGTTTTACCAGTTGCAGTTGGATTATCAAACATATTGCCGGTATAAACTGCAATATCATCTCCTTCCATCAGACCAAAACCGATTTCTCCATTTTGATCATAGCGTACCCATGCTTTCATTTTATCTCCTTGCATACGACTTGTTGTTTATCCCTTTTCAGGTATCAAAAAACACCAAATAAGCTTCAAATTTTCAAAGCATTTTGATTCATCAAAACTACCAAACTATTACATGCTAGCAATCATAATATCGCCGAAATCAGTAGTAGAAACCTCATTCGCATCAGACATTAATCTTGCAAAATCACTGGTAACGCGTTTTGATGCAATTGCTTTTTGCATTGCATCAATCACGATATCAGCTGCTTCTGTCCAACCCATATGACGCAACATCATTTCTGCAGAAAGAATAAGAGAGCCTGGGTTCACATTATTTTTTCCAGCCATTGTTGGCGCTGTACCATGTGTTGCTTCAAAAATAGCAACTGAATCAGAAATATTAGCGCCAGGAGCAATACCGATACCACCTACTTGTGCTGCCAACGCATCTGAAATGTAGTCTCCATTTAGGTTCAATGTTGCCAATACGCTAAATTCTTCCGGACGCAATAAAATTTCTTGCAGGAAAGCATCTGCTAAAACGTCTTTAACAATAATTTCTTTCCCTGTTCTTGGATTTTTGAATGTACACCAAGGACCTTTTCCTATCACTTCCGCACCAAATTCTTCTTTCGCTAAAGCATAACCCCAATCACGGAAACTACCTTCTGTAAATTTCATGATATTGCCTTTATGTACCAAGGTAACAGAAGGGAGATCATTATCTACTGCATACTGAATAGCTTTTCTAACCAGACGTTCTGTACCTTCTTTAGACACTGGTTTGATACCAATACCAGAGGTCAAAGGAAAACGAATTTGGTTAACACCCATTTCCTTAACTAAGAAATCAATCATTTTGTTCGCTTCAGAAGAGCCTTCTGGCCATTCAATACCAGCATAGATATCTTCGGTGTTTTCACGGAAAATAACCATATTTGTTTTTTCTGGCTCTCTCAAAGGAGAAGGTACGCCATCGAAATAACGAACAGGTCTCAAACACACGTACAAATCCAACTGTTGTCGCATGGTAACATTCAAAGAACGGATACCACCACCAATCGGTGTTGTCAGTGGTCCTTTAATTGAGATCACATATTCTTTAAGTGCTTTCATCGTTTCATCAGAAAGCCATACATTAGGACCATAAACTTTTAAGGATTTTTCACCTGCATACACTTCCATCCACGCAATTTCCCGTTTGCCACCATAAGCTTTTGCTACAGCAGCATCAATAACTTTTCGCATGACAGGGGTCACATCAGCGCCAATACCGTCACCTTCAATGAATGGAATAATAGGATTATCAGGCACATTCAATGTATAGTCGGAATTGACTGTAATTTTTTCGCCCTTTGCCGGAACCTGAATATGTTGAAACATGGATGTCTCCGAATAAAACAATAATTAACACATAAAAAATCTTACTGGAGTGCTTTTAAACTACAGCACCATCATTATTACTTCTTCCTTTTACTGGCTTGATCAAGTCTTCTCGTTTAATACCCAAACGCATTGCAATCGCTGCTGCTACGAAAACAGAAGAATAGATACTAAATACGATACCAATGGTCAAAGCAATCGCAAAATTATGCAAAGTTGGACCACCGAAAAAGAGCATTGCCAACACCATTGCTTCCGTACTACCGTGGGTGATCATTGTTCTGGAAATCGTACGTGTAATTGCATTATTAATTACTTCGGTAACACTCGCTCCACGCATGGTACGGAAATTTTCACGTACTCTATCAAAAATAATGACAGATTCATTAACCGAATAGCCCAATACTGCTAAAACCGCCGCCAAAACGGAAAGAGAAAACTCCCATTGGAAAAGCGCAAAAAAGCCCAGAATAATGACAACGTCATGCATGTTCGCCAAAACAGCAGCAACACCATACTTCCATTCAAATCGGAATGCGAGATAAACAATAATTCCAATTACGACAAGTGACAGGGCTAACAAACCATCGTATGTTAATTCATCCCCAACCTGAGGTCCCACAAATTCCACACGATTGAGTTTAACGTCCGCATTTTTACTTTGAAGTGCCGCAAATACCTTTTCACTTAAATCTGCAGAAGAAATATCTTTTCTGATAGGAAGATTGATAATGACATCTTGTGCTCGCCCAAAGTTTTGAACTTGAAAATCATCCCCAATATTCAAATCATGAACAATTTCACGAATTTCCGGCAAGTTTGCTGCCTGTGTATAGCTGACTTCAATTGAGGTACCACCAGTAAATTCATTGGATAAATGCAATCCTTTATAAAAAAGGAAAAATACAGCAGCAACAAACATCAATACCGAAATAATATTGAGAACCAGCGCATAGCGCATAAATGGGATATCTTTTTTTATTCGAAAGAATTCCATAGTGATGAATTCCGTAATCTAGTCAAAAACAAATAAACAGTTGCCAAATACGTCATTATTTTTCATCTGGCTTCCATACCTGGCCAATTGATAAAGAAGTAATTCTTCTGCGACCGCCGTACCATAAATTGACAATACCTCTCATGACAAAAACAGATGAGAAAAGGGATGTCAAAATACCCAGTACATGGACTACAGCAAAACCTCTAATTGGACCAGACCCAAGCATCAAAAGAGCCAAGCCAGCAATCAGTGTCGTAATATTGGAGTCTAAAATTGTTGCCCACGCATGTGAAAAACCACTTGAAATAGCCATTTGTGGAGAAAGTCCAGCTCGTAATTCTTCTCGAATCCGTTCATTAATCAGAACGTTCGAGTCAATTGCCATACCTAAAGTTAATGCCAATGCAGCAATACCTGGCAATGTCAACGTAATTTGCAAAATAGATAAAATCGCAACTAATGACAGAATATTGACAAGCAATGCCAACACACTAAAGAAACCAAATAAGGCATAGTACACAATCATAAAGACTGCTACTGTTACAAAACCATAAAGTGTTGACTTAAATCCTTTGGAAATATTCTCCGCACCCAATTGTGGTCCAATGGTTCTTTCTTCAATAATTTCCATTGGAGCTGCCAATGAACCTGCGCGCAATAACAAGGCAAGGTCTGTTGCTGCTTGAGCACTTTCCATTCCCGTAATCTGGAATTTAGAACCTAACTCATCACGAATAGTCGCAACAGTTAAAACCTCTCCTTTGCCTTTTTCAAACAGCACAATCGCCATCAATTTACCAACTTTACCGCGAGTAGCCTGACGCATTAATCGTCCGCCATCACCGTTCAAATCAATACCGACTGCAGCTGCTTGATATTGATCGAAAGTTGGGGCTGCATTTGAAATATATTCACCTGTTAAAACCGGCTCTTTATACAAAATGACCGGTGTCCCATTTCCTACGGTATACAGTTCTGAACCAAATGGTACTGCTACTGTCATTTCAGTTCCACGTACGACTGATTCATCCACCATACGCACTTCCAAAGTAGCTGTTCGACCAATAATATCTTTAGCTCTGGAAACATCCTGCACACCAGGCAACTGAACAACGATACGATCGGCGCCTTGTCGTTGAATAACCGGTTCATTTACACCTAGCTCGTTAACTCGCTTGGACAATGTTGCAATATTCTGTTTTAAGCTGTTTTCTCGTGTTTCCTTTAGTATTTCTGGACGAAGTGTTAAAGCCAACTTGTTATCAGGTCCATCAACATCTTGTGCTATTAATTCCTGCATTTGATTCTGAACCAAATCTTTTGCTCTATTACGTGTTGCTTCATCAGCGAACTGTAATTCAATCTTGTCGCCATGTCGTGTCAAATTGGAGTAACGAATACTTTTTTCACGTAATTCACGGCGAAGTACGGATTGGATACCTTGCATACGGGAATTGATTGCTGCTTCGATATCCACTTTCATCAAAAAGTGAACACCACCTCTTAAGTCCAAACCTAAATACATTGGCAAAGCATGAATACTTTGCAACCACTGTGGCGTATTCGAAATCAGATTGAATGCAATACTATATGTTGGATCTTGAGAATCTGGATTCAACTGGCGTTCCAACACTTCCTTAGCTTTAAATTGCGTATCCGTATCATTAAATTTTGCACGGATAGTTTGATGCATTCCGCCTGTATCGTAATAAATACCGTCTGGTTGAATATTATTACTTTTTAGAATTTGCTCTACTTGCTGCACAAGACCAATATTGACTTTAATGGTCGATTTCAAGCTACTGATTTGTACCGCAGGCGATTCACCGAAAAAGTTAGGAACGGTATAAATGATGCCAAACAAAACGGCAACAAGAATAATGAGGTATTTCCAGAGTGGGTAACGATTCATAGTACTGTATCAGAAACTAAACACTTTATTCTGGTTGATTATTTTCAAGCAGATTATTATTTTCAAACTGATTATTTTCAGGCTGGTTATCTAGTGAGCCAAGAGTTCCCTTTGGCAACTGCGCAACAATAGCATTTTTTTGTACAAATACTTCTGCGCCACTAGCCATTTGCATTGAAATATGATTTTCGGAAATCTTGGAAACCACTCCAAGAAGACCACCTAACGTTACGATTTCATCACCCTCTTTGAGAGCATTAATCATATCTCTTTGTTCTTTTTGTTTTTTCTGTTGTGGACGTATCATTAAAAAGTACAACACAACAAACATCAAAACTATGGGTAAAAAACTGCCAAAATTTTCCATATCAGGTCCACATGAAAGTTATTGATTATATGCATTTAAAAATGCATATAAATTATTGTTTGGAAAACATTAAATTTTAGCATTCGTAAAGTCATTTATGCGTTTTTTTTGACTAAATTCCTCTTTGGCGTTCAGTTTGAAATCGCCTTACAAATGCATCAAATTGATCATTTTCTATCGCTGTTCGCATATCTTGCATCAATTGCAAATAGTAATGCAAGTTATGTATAGTAGCTAATCTAGCTCCTAAGATCTCACCTGTTCTATTGAGATGATGAATATAAGCACGTGAAAAATTACGACAGGCATAACATTGGCAAGTTTCATCCAATGGTAAATCATCGTCTTTATATCTCGCATTTCTGATTTTAATATTTCCATAGCGAGTAAAAAGCCAACCATTTCTTGCATTGCGCGTTGGCATTACACAATCGAACATATCAATACCATTGGCAACGCCTGCTACCAAGTCTTCCGGTGTTCCGACACCCATTAAGTAGTGTGGTTTGTTTTCTGGAAGCTTCGGTCCGACGTGGGTTAGAATCTGCATCATTTTTTCTTTGGGTTCGCCAACAGATAAGCCTCCAATTGCCATCCCATGAAAATCCATTTCATTTAATGCCTCCAAAGATTCGTCACGTAATTGCGTGTACATCCCTCCTTGAACAATTCCAAATAAAGCATTTGGATTGGAAAGCGAATCAAATTCCTCTTTAGACCGTTTTCCCCAACGTAATGACAGTTGCATCGATTTAGCTGCCTCATCATAAGTCGCAGGTCGATCATTGATCAGATATGGGGTACATTCATCAAACTGCATGACAATATCTGCATTTAATGCATGTTGGATTTGCATGGAAATTTCAGGAGAAAGAAAAAGTTTTCTCCCATCTATAGGTGATGCAAAGTGCACACCTTCTTCTTTGATTTTTCTCATTGCTCCTAGAGAAAACACCTGAAACCCACCGGAATCCGTCAAAATAGGTCTATCCCAACCAATAAAACGATGCAATCCGCCAAATTTATTGATGACATCAATTCCCGGTCTTAACCATAAATGAAAAGTATTTCCCAAAATGATTTGAGATTGGATTTCTCTAAGCTCAAGAGGAGACATGGCCTTAACAGAACCATAAGTTCCTACTGGCATAAAAACCGGCGTTTCTATAGTGCCGTGATTTAACGTTATTCGACCGCGCCTAGCCTTTCCGCTAGTTTTCAGTAATTCAAAATTAAGCATGTCGTGATTTTGGTGATGGGAGTAATCAAAGGACGTATTCTGCCAGAAAAGTAGTGTTATACCGTTTTTGTTTCTTGATTACGATATATGAATATGATGGTTACAAATGAAAAATTAGCAAGACAAAATTTTTCTAGCAGATAACTTTTAAAATCCTTACTACATCTATACTTGTTTTCCAAATGCAGAGGTTGCTTTGTTTGTTCTTGCATTCATCAAGCAAGCAAGAACAAACATATTTAGTCTATTCTTATCTATACTCCTAGCCTATTTCATCCGTTAATTTAAACTATTTTCTATATTACTAAGTAAATGAATATCATTTCTCGCCACAATACTGGAATGTTCGAAATTATATAAATTTAGAAGTCGAATACCTTCACTGTATACCAACCCCTTATGTTCAGGATCTCTGATAGTAACAATAATAGTTGTTCGAATAGCGTTTTTTACACCATCTTCTTGCAACTCAAAAGCAGTTGCATCTCGAGTAAATGCACGCATCGTCATAGCCCATGTTTCGTAATCTTTTATCTGATTCTTTTTCCCAGTTGTCATAGTGGATAAATCAACTTGAAATTTCTTTATCGGTTGCCACTTATGATTTTTCATTATTAGATTACGTTCTCTCATTAGCTCAGATTGACGTTTTGAATATTTATCCTTTGTCAAAATATTATTTAAAGAAACAATTCTTTTCTCATTTCGGTATGTTTTAGGAGTCCCTACCGCTCCAAGAGCATAATATGATACTCCCTCTATTGGCCCAAGTTTTACATCAATGTCCGTCTGACAATATTCATTTCCTTCTTCTCCTTTTAATACAGGATCAGTAACTATAGTAACGGTAACTATCCCGTAATAATGACCATTTTCATCAATTAAAGTCTTAGGATATGGAAAATCTATTACCTGAAAATCTGTACCACTATTAAAATCTGGCTGCCATACCATTGTAAATTCATCTTCATCATTGTTTAATATGTCATTAATGGAAGCAGGTAAGCCAAAACCATACATCTTGTCATATCCATTCATGCTCTTGTCTACGACAGATGGATAATTAGCATTATGGATAATTAGAGCTTTTATAAGAGTTGGATCAAATACCCCGCCAAGTCTATGAAAAAGATGAGCCGCTAACGATGAAATTCTAGGTGTGGAAAAACTTGTGCCAGATACTGTATGCAGGATATCTACACCTGTCAGCACTTTTACTCCTGTTTTTTTATTACCTCCATAATGAACAACTTCAGGTTTAATAAGCCCTTCCGGTCCATATCCTATGCGAGAGAAAGGAGAATGTGTTCCCTCCTTTAAATCCTCTGGATGTGTTCCACTATTACATATTGAGCCAACAGTTAGTGCTAACATTGACTCAGCTCCCGAAGTAATACGCCCCAAATCTGCACTATTACCAGCTGATTTACAAATTAAAACATCATTTTTCTTTTGTATATCATCAAGAGCTATTGCAAAATCAGAGAACGTAAAATCAGACACCTCTGTTTTAGAGCCTTGCGAAAGATTCCATATCTTAATACTAGGATATTGTTGTACGGCTTTTCGGACGTACATAATAAGCTCATCTTCTGAAATAGTTATTCCATTTTTTTCCGAATTCACAATACAACTAACAAATTTCAAAGGACCGCAACCAGTACAATTTTTGTTCTCTAATATGTCTCCATATACTGCAATACTAGCAACCAACGTTCCATGAATTCGATCAATATCTAATTCGTCTAATCCTGCGATATTGTTTTCGTCCCCATAACTCCATGAAGATAAATAATTGGACTGTTCAACGCCAGAATCAAGAATACCCAAAATAGGATATTCTTCTCCATCAATTGGTTTTGCCAATTCTATTTCAGCCTGACAAGGATTTGGAGCAGCGACAAGTTCATAATAAGGCATTTCCTTTATAGAAATCACACTATCAAGAGTAGCAATCTGTCGTATTGAATCTGCTGATGGATAATTAACTCTGTACATTATTAAATCATCAGCATAATTTACTTGTTCAATATTGCATTTTAATTGCGCCCCAAGTTCTAAAAATATTTGTTTAGATATAGCATTAAGGTTTGCATCTTTGTAATTAACTAATTGAACTTTCAGTACTTTATCTCTCAATTCCTCAATGTTAATTTCGTAACTATAAATGGATAAATCTTCTATTGCAGCAATTCCTATAGGTTTATCCTTTGATGAGGTATTTTTTTGTACAGAAACAATAACGTCCTTTATAGCATCAATGTCCTCTGTACCCTCCAACTTAAACAGAATCTCCCTAAATCCTGAAATTCCAATAACATTGTGTTTACGCTTTTGATTTAGAATCGCCCTTATATTTGGCCGATAGGATTTTGCTGTAGCATGTTCATTAAGCTTAGCCTTTACTAACAATGGCAAACGATTATTATGGATAGAACGATTCTGAAAACACTCACTAATCTTGTCTAATGCACTGATAAGCCGAATGGAGTTTTCTTGAATAATTTGTGGAGTTACCCAACCAGGAAGTTTATTAGAACCTCCAGCTTCTTTTAAAAACTTATCTTGCTTTTCACGAGTTTTTACAAGCTGAATAGGAAGTATTTTTGCCATTTGAATTATCTATTTCCTGTTAAATTTTTAATTTTACGAAGACTAATACCTGTTAGTTCGTTTATGCTTCTTTGTGTTAGTCCTTTAGACTTTAGATATACAATATATTCATCTTCTGACTTTTCTCCATTTTGCAATTCATAGATGCTAAAAAGAAGATGAGATATAGAAATATCTTTTTGCCCTGTTAAAACACTTTTCACTTTAGCTCGATCAAAAAGGTTCTTTAAATCAGAAGGAGAAATTCCTTCAAAAACACTCAATAAACCTTTTGAGTTGAGTATTAAATTAATTATCCTTTCTTGACCTTCGCCACAGAACAAACGAATCAAATCTGCTAGTTCTTCGTTTTTAGGCATACCAACTTCTACCTTTTGCAAAAAACGACGCCAAACAGCTCTATCTAGTAACTCTGGGTGATTTGTAGCAGCAATAAGAACACAATGCTTGGGCATTGTATCCATATTTTGAAGCAAGCTATTTATAACTCTTTTTAATTCACCTATTTCTTTTTGATCGTCGCGAGCTTTTGCTATTGCGTCAAATTCATCTAAAAATAAGATGCTTGGAAAATTTCTAACATAGTCAAATATTTTTCTTATATTTTTTGCAGTACTACCTAAAAGTGAAGAAACCAAACTATCAAGCCTGGCTAACACCAAGGGAAGACCTGTCATGTGACTAATATAGTGTGCAATGCTTGTTTTTCCACACCCCGGCTGTCCGTAAAGTATAAGTGTCTTGGGTATATCAAGACCTTGCACCTCTAATTTGGAAGAATTAAGAACAATACTAATAAATTCATCAATTTGAGATTTAGTCAAAGCGTCTAAAACAATATTATTTACAACTCCAACAGGAGGAATAATTTCTACAATCTGGAGTCTACTATCCAAATCTAACGGAACATTTCTTAAAGCATCAGCAACCACGCCAGAGCGCAAGTTTGTATCTTCTATCTTTTTTCTAATACAAGATGCCAATACAGTATCACCCTCTTGACTCAACCTATCAGCAAGCCTATTTGAGTAACTGACAACCTTTCGTTTGTCATTTGCCAGCCCACCCTCAATGATTCTTAAAATTTCAGTATTCATGAGAATATATTTTTTCTAAAAAAATACACTTAAATCCATTTTAAAAAATTTCGTTCCCAAAAAATTTATTATTTATCACATTTGCTGATTTTCGTTCTCAAAAATACAAAAATCGTTCTCAAATTATACCATATCTATAAAAAGCAGGCTGTTGTACTTAAACAATGTCTTTTTTTGCAGCGCAATCCAGTAGCATCGCATCGCCATAACTAAAAAAACGATACTTTTTACTAATCGCATATTGATACGCTTCTCGTATTAATTGATAACCGGAAAAAGCACTTACCAACATGAGTAAAGTTGATTTTGGCAGGTGAAAATTCGTTATTAATCTATCGACAACTTTGAATTGATATCCAGGCGTAATAAAGATACGGGTACTTCCATCTCCTGCTTGAAGTCC